>NZ_JAEQDD010000078.1:0-30858 GCF_020737885.1 Microcoleus sp. PH2017_34_RAT_O_A
CCCCGCGCCAATTAGCCCAACCCAGAACGCAGATCCGAGAAATGCAGCCAAACCCATTGAAAAGCGATCGCTCGTGGGACGCACTTTTAAAATTGCTAAAGCGGCACTTCCCAACGAGGCAGCCGCAAAGAAAGACATGGCACAGTGGAGTTTGGCGTGAGGCAACCAAGCCGGGTTGTTCATGTGACCGTTTGCTAACAAAACTGCATCAACCCCAATGGGTATCGTCAGGGTGGAAATAGCTGCGGTGATAAGCAACCATCTGGCGAGTTTTGCTCGATGCATACTGATATACCTCAGTTAAATTGTTAGGGAATAAGAAACGAGGCGCAACGAAACTATCGGGTTTGGCTAGAAAAAATACCTTGGTTATGGGATGAAAAGATAGACCTTTCTTGCGGAATATCTAGAATCAGTTAGGTGATTCTTGCGATTGTTCAAATCGATCGCAGCGTTCAGAATTAACTAAAGTTCTCACGCACTAAGACAGCTTCTGACCGAGCATCCTACTCGGTGCGATCGATTCCTATCGATTCTCGACCTTTTTCCAAGTCGATTGCGTATTAGCGGCGGGTCATTGACCGTGTTTCTCGGTTTCGGAGAATCGACCTCTAAAACTACTTCTGCAAGGATTTCCAGGTGTCCGACGTAAGTTGTAGCATAGACCACTCCGGCAGATGCTCGCGATAGATCTCCAGCAGTCCTTGTGCCGTCTTCTCGATCGCCCAGTCCTGTTGAAGTTCACAAGCCACACTGAGCCAGTTGGTTACCTTCACGCCGTATTGAGTCAGGTTGGCGGTTGAGGCTGCCAGCACCTGATTGCTATAGTTCCCCGAAGCGTCCATGACAAGTCGAACATCGTAGCCCTCCGCCGCCAGAGTCTTTGCGGGAATCCCAACACAGAAGTCTGCTGTGATGCCAGCCGCGATCACTTTTTTGCGACCGGTGGCTTCGATCGCTTCTCGTATACGTGGATCGTGCATCGAATTGATTTTGGTGCGATAGATGGGCTGTACGTCGGGGAACAGCTCCAGTATTTCCGGTAGGAACGGACCCAGAGGCCCTGCGGGTCCGAACGCGGCAGCGGACATCACGACCGGAATGTTATGCAGTTTAAGCACTTTTGCCAGCGCGATGCAGTTGTTGCGAAGGTGAATTGGGTCAATATCACCGCAAAATAACATTAATCCTGCTTGGTGGTCAATCAGCAGCGCACAGGCATTTTGGTCGTCAAGCATCTCGAACTTTTCATAATTCATGGAGATTCTCCTTCTGTTTGAACGATCTATAAAGTCTGAAACTGAGCTTTGAAGTAGATGATTCTTGCGATCGTTCAAATCGATCGCAGCGTTTTAGAGTTCAGCCTCAGCCAAAGTTTTCCGGCTCTTTGAGAAAACCTTAGTATGTTCCATGAAATTTCACGAAATTTATGAAGATTTTTTCATTCGATTGCTTTCCGTGTAGTAGCAAATTCCCAAAATGATAAAAAATAGAAAATCCATGTGAACTTGTGTAATTGGGAAACCCCCTAATGAAAATGATTGAAGACCACCATATTCTGGGTCAGCGAATGCCGTTCCAGGATAGAGAATTGCTGGTGCCATTGCCATCCAGTAAAGAGTCGCAAATAAGCAAGACATCTTTAAGTTTTCAATGTCAGTAGAAACCTTGCGAAACCATAGAAAATAAAGCGATATAATCCCGCAAATAAGACCCAAAGTCATCGTTTGTCCGTTATGAAATTTGGCGTGTGGCGGCCAAAGTGGATTGAAAACATGAGTTTCATTGAAATCGGCTAAGAAGGGACTCAGGGAACTAATAACGGCTATGAGAGAGATGGCAAATCTACTTAAATTCAACTTTCTGCTCATTTTTGTCTCCTTTAAGCTAACCCGAATCGTTTTAGTTTGGAAGTGAAACGATAAAGTTCATCTTCCGCCGTACCTCAGTACGCAGTCAAGCCTAGCAAAGATTTCTGCTGACTCACGATCGCGTCAGAAAAAATCCGGATTAATCATTGATTCTTGCCCCATTTATTAGAATCTTGCTATGAGGCTGGACATCAAAAGTGTTTGCGATAGTTGCTAGGTGTTGTACCCGTCAAGTTCCGAAATTGGATTGTCAATTGATTTTGATTGGCAAAACCAACCCGATCGGCAATCATCGAAATTGGTAGTGGAGTTTTTTTCAATAAATGTTTTGCTGATTCGATTCTTTGCTCCATTACATATCGATAGGGTGATACACCGATCGATTGCTTAAATAACCGTGAGAAATAATATTGACTCATCTCTAATTCATCGGCGATCGCTGCAATAGTTAGATTTTCAGCTAAATGATCGTGGATATATGCGATCGCTCGTTGCATTTTCCACTTCGGCATCCCTCCCTGGTAGTCGCGCAAGGGTTTGTGCCAATCTGAATAATGCCTCAACAGATGAATTGAAAGTGCGATCTTCAAGGAGTCTACCAATAACTGACTGCCAAATCGAGCCTCTATAAGTTCTGCTGTCAGAGACTTGCCAATGCGATCGATGAATGTATCCTGCATTGCATAATGCGGAATGAGTTCGATCCGCTCCGTTGTAAATGATTCATAGGCAATTTTAGTCAAGCGATCGGGTTCAAGGGATAACACGGAAAAGGAGGCTTCTTGATTCCAACTGCTCCGATGCTGAACCATTGCCGGGACGATCGCAATATTATTTCCGCCGCCAATCTGCTCTTGCTGCCTGCGTCCATCAAACCAACGTTCTGTCTGAACCAAATCCGAACTGAGTCCGACAACCACAATATGTGTAGTGTGAGCGTATTCAGGTGATTCCCAAGCAGGTTGACAATGTTGTTGAACATGAATCCCATTCCAGCCCAAATTTTCGCTCGATCGCAGCGGCAAGCGGGGGACAACTTTCATAACATCATCTTTCTGAGTAAAATCGATAGTTAAGGGCTGTTTTTCTGGCATTTTATAAACTCTGGATGTAAGGACTTGGATCGATTCCGAATGCGATCGCTGGTTAGGTCATATTCTACTCAATCAGTGCTTTCGATCGTTGCAGCGCATTATTCATATAGTTGCGCCAGAGTAAATTGGTAATCAACCAAAGGATTGGAACCGCTAAAACAGACCGTGCATTGAATGTATAACGCCACTCGATCGTAGTCTGACCTGATGAGTTGATACTAAACCACCACTCGCCATTCGCAGAAGTTGTAAGAAACCCCAGCACCCCAGTAAAACCGCTAACCGTGTAGCTAAAGTATCGCGGATGCTCATATTTTGTCAGTAGCTCTTGGACGGAGCTATTATCTGATAAATGTACAGTGCGGGTTTGCCCTGCGATGTCCCAATTTCCAACTTGGTTCTTAATCCCCGTGACAGATGGTAGCAGCCCATAACCTTTAAATATAGAAGTGAGGTCAATAGGCACAATATGCTCAAAAGCCGCTGTTTGACTAGCTGTAACGGTAGTCTTAATGGTTGCTGAAAGTAAGCTCATGAAATCTTCGCCTTTTTGTAATATCTAATATCAAATCTGTTTGCATCGGAATGATATAAACGGAGAAGACAGAGTCCAAGGCAGTGCCGTGTCCCTACAATTCATCGCGGTAGGGAAACGGCACTGCCTTGGACTCTATATCATTCCGATGCAGCCGGATTTGATATCAAACAGCTCTCCTGGACTTGTAGTATCCATCGTCTTTTGTAGTTGAAAAGTAGTTGAGGGTTGTCAGAAGAAATTATTATTTGTAAATCACTTCGACTTCAGAATCTGCTGACGA
This sequence comes from Microcoleus sp. PH2017_34_RAT_O_A, assembly GCF_020737885.1. Taxonomy (NCBI): domain Bacteria; kingdom Bacillati; phylum Cyanobacteriota; class Cyanophyceae; order Oscillatoriales; family Microcoleaceae; genus Microcoleus; species Microcoleus sp. PH2017_34_RAT_O_A. Next base: position 3,784 of record NZ_JAEQDD010000078.1, read on the forward strand.
TCGATTGTGTAGCGCAATATAAGATTTAGCGATCGCATCAGGATCGAAATGCGTACCGACTTCTACTGTGCCACAGATAGTCACAGTACCTACATGAATCCCAAACTCCTTCAATTCTTGAGCTAGACAAAATGTCAAACTCCTTAGCCCTGATTTGCCGATCGCCAAAGAGACTAAATCCGCATCTGGATATAATGCTAGACCTCCACCTGTGAGCAAGATTGTGCCTTTCTTACTTGTTTTCATCGCTGGAATCACCTGCTGTGCTGCAACCAAGGCACCAATGACATTCACATTAAAATCGGCGATTAACTTCTCAGGTGTTAGTTCGCTAGGCTTACCCATCGCCATCACGGCGGCATTATAAATCAATACTTCTGGATCTGCCAATTTGCGAATCTCAGTAAAAGCTTGAATTAAGGATTCTTGATTCCCGGCATCTGCTGCAAAGGTATAAACCGTATAGCCTGCCTGACGGAGTTCTTGAGCATTTACTTCTAGTTTTTCCAAATTCCGAGCCATGAGTGCCAAACTGTAGCCTTCCTTGGCAAATGCCTTGGCTACGCCCATGCTCACTCCTGCTCCAAATCCAGCGATCGCACATATCGGTTGATTCATTTTTTTACCCGAATTTACTTCAAAATTATCGGTGTGATAATGAGTGTCATCAACAGCTCAAATTCTAATGTTGCCAATCATCCTATCGTAGATAGCCTTGACATTCGATCGACTTTTGGCAATCCGTACAAAGTGGTTTCATCGTGACCTTAGTTCATGAATGAACTTAAGAGTATTCTACTTTGGATAGAGCCACTTAGCAAATAACTTTGTCACCCGTGGCATGATGATGTAGGTCATTAACGAAACCATGAAAGCTGCACCGATCGCACTGCGTAACAAAGTTGGCAATGGAAAAAGCAATTGATTTAAGAAGGGTGGAATGATGTTAATCAATGGAAAAATCACTAGCCAAGTAACGAGTACCATTTTGTAACGGGGCGGTGGCACGATCGCCCCTTGAATTGGCAAGGTAAACCATGTCTCTAACCCCGTCAGCCGTTGATACTTGGAATTAACAGTTAGCCGCTTGATTCGTTCCAAAAGCCGATGACGAATTGGAGAATTTTCCCAACTGGTCAAATTACTCAAATGGTCGAACTTGAAGACGATGCGATATTCTCGGTTGCTGCGATCGCTTGAACGGAAGATATTCACTCCCAAATGTCCTTCAAATGCCGCAGCAGCGACTAATATATCGCTCAAAACTCGATCGAATTCATCCTCACAACCAGGCTTGACTTGTTGCAGAATATCAACAGTTACTGGAGGATCGTCAGATTGATTCAATGGATTCATGCAAAAAACTTCCAACTAGATTAGCGGTAATCCTTCAGCACCAATTTCTAGACGTACAACTTTTGCCGACTCAATTCCTGATGGCAATGGATATGACATACCACCGTTGCTTACCACGTAAATACTGGTGCGATCGCGCCCAGTACGACCGAATGCTAAGGCTGTAGTTCCTGCCATTCCTTGTTCTGCTTCGGCGATCGTGGTTATTTTACCATCTGGTGTAATCTTGACCACACTGTTATAAATGTGTGTAGTGCCGTAGAGATTACCGTTGCGATCGAAGGCAAAGTCGTCAATGTTTACGCGATCGATAAAAATTGTTGGTTCCCCTGGCTCAGCATCTTCGAGAATCGGAATCCGAACAATATGCTGCTTTTGGGTATTCGATACATAAAGCACATTGTTAAAGATTTTGAGTCCATTAGCTCCGGGAATTTCTTGCTCTGCGGAGGTTCGCGCCAACAAAGGATGTTCGAGCCAAATGCGAGTGCTGACTTGGGCTACATCTAATTCCCAAATCGCACCTCGATAGGAATCAGCGATCGCATAGCGACTACCAGTCAAATGCGTGATTCCATTCAGGAAGATTGCATCTGGCATTGTTAGTAAAGTTTCTACTGAACCTTGAGATGAAACTTTAAAGATGGTGGAAATTCCGTCTTGATTCCAACCTGTCAGCAATAGTTCTGTTTCTGACAGAAAAGCTAGACCTGCTGCCTTACCTGAGATCGTGGCATGAGTTACGGGGATTCGATCTTGCCCGATGCGAACGATCTTTCCTTCAAAATGGTTGGCAATAAATAACGTATTGTCAGAGTCGATCGCGATACTTTCTAGAAATGTATTGGCAGGAAATTCCGCGATTTGTTGGCTTGGCACCAACTCAATGGGAGTGCTTTCAAAGATAGGCGGTAATCCAATTGGTGTAGACATTGCGATCGTTCCTTTTTCGAGTATAGTCAGACAATCCACAAGTTGGTCAGACACTGAAAAGAATGGACAGTGCGACGAGACTTCGATATTATTTGCGCGAAGGGCACTCACCCAACGCTGAATCGAGAGTAGCACAGTCACATCTATAGTTACCAAATGGATACTAATGGAAATGTTTTACCTATGAAATTTGGATGTCCAGTTGAGCTGACGATTGAACGCATTAGTGGAAAGTGGAAAAGTGTGATTCTGTGGTGGCTAAGGCAGCACAGGAAAAGCTTTGGAGAACTGAAACATCTTATTCCTGGAATCTCCGCAAAAATTTTGACGCAGCAATTGCGGGAGTTGGAAAAAGATGGTTTGATCGATCGAGAAGCCTATCGTGAGATGCCTCGACGAGTAGAATACTCCATCACGCCTTTAGGTGAAACTCTCAGCCCGATCATCGAGTTAATGTGTGAATGGGGAAAAAATCAACTGCCTGAATTTAAGTTTGGTTTACGGGATTTGACAGGCTTGCGCGTTCTTATTGTTAGTCCAGAAATGGGAGGTTTTTTGCGATCGGAACTGGAATCTCACGGGGTACAAGTAGCGATCGCTACCTCCACAATCGAGGCGCTACAGACTTTCGATCTAACACAACCTCAAGCCTTAGTCATTGACACAGATATGCCAGACGACCAAGTATACACGCTCGTTCATCAAATCAAAGAGCTGGAGTCAGCGCAAGGCAAGCAAATTGCCACGATCGCACTGATCGCTGTTGCAAGTTCTGGCGATCGTCGGCAAGCTCTTCGCTCTGGTTTCCAGATTTGTCTGACTCAGCCTGTGGATATCGCAGAATTAGTTTGCTCTCTAGCTAGTTTAACTGGGTCGCTAGTAGATAACTAAAGCAGCCCAATATTCCCAATCAACGCCGATTAAGTTTTTACGGTCGGTGTGCATGGGCGTTGTTATGCGCCGATCGGAGAACAAAGCTCAATTAATGATCCTTCTCTAGAACGAACATATGCAACCACTTGACCCCAAGGCTTTATGGTCGGCTCCTTGACAGAAACCGCTCCAGCAGCAATTGCCTTGGTATAGGCAGATGCTACATCATCGGCGACAAACGCCAGCTCAACTCCAAAGGGTGTAGCACTGAGATCGCTTTTTTGATAATGTCCGTCAAGATTCATTTCACCCATCGCATGGGAGGCAAAAGCAAGAACCGTTTCGCCCGTGTTCAACTCGCCATACTCGCCAGACTCATGCAAAAAGCGCGTTTCAAAGCCGAATGCCTCCTTGTAAAAGGTCAGTGCATCTGCAACCGACGAGACGTAGATAATGGTGTAACCAAATTTCATATTTTTGCCTTTTTGAACTTTGATTTCTTTGGTTTTGGGGCCGGAAGCTCACTTGCTGTCAAACGAATAAGATTCGACATCCAATGCCGATCGTCAAGCTGTTCTCCAATCAGAAAGTATGGTTTTGCACCTGGGTATGGGGGGGCTTCTACGATACTATCAATCATCGATCGCCCACCAGCAGTCGCCTTTATGAACAGTTGGTTATCGCAAACAAGCGCGACGACTTTCTCGTCGCAGTAGATCGCATATTCGCCAAACATTTTTTTGAAAGAGACTTGCCCCGCTTGGTTTATTTGATCCAGAATATATTCAACAAAGTTCAAGTCCGAGGACATATATTCTCCTAGCGAATGTAGACAACACATTCTCAAATTGCTGGAATTCAGGATTGAAGTTGTTGCATTAAACCTGCCGCATCGGAAACAGACCAATGTTCGGCAATTTTTCCGTCTCGAACGCGATCGATCCGGATTACGGATGTTGAAATAGTTTTACCTGTTGGTGGAGTGCCATAAAACGTGCCACTGTGTGTACCTTGGCTAGTGATATATGTCGCGATTCGATCGCCTTCGACAACCTGCTGCACGATCTCAATCTCGATGTCGGGGAAAGCGGAGAAAAAATCATCAAAGAATGAATCATGATAGATCCGCAGCGCATTAAGACCGCGATTGTCTGTTCCTAGCATCGCATGGTTTACACAATCTTCTGCCCAGAAATCTTTCAATGCCGAGAGATCGCGACCGTTCCAAACCACTTGGATAAAGTTCTGGACGATCTGCTTGTTTTTATCAGATTCGTTCATCGGTTTTTCTCCGGAGATTAGTCCTTAATAGGGCAGTATACAATTTCAAAAGTCTGAATGATTTTATCGACGTAGGCGTTGATTATGCAACAAGTTAGTTCAGCGCTTTACGGAAAACGATCTTGTCCTCGCCCGCCTTGTAGAACTCGCGGATTCGTGCTTCCTCGTCGTAACCGCTCTTGCGGTAGAACGATCGAACGTACTCGAAGCTCTCCAGTCCCGATGTTTCCACAAGTAGCACGCGATCGCCGCGCTGCGCTAACATCTGTTCGACGTGGGCTAGCAGTGCTGCACCGCGTCCTTGCTGCTGACGATCGGGGTGGACGGCAATTAGATATAGATTCCACGTCCCCTCGGTCATTCGTTCCGGCGCAACATAGGCGACCCCCACCAGCCCGTCGTCATCGTCGGTGAGCCAGATGTCTTGGCTATTTTTGCCGTCGAAGTGGTCTGCCAGCATGAGGGCGAGTTCTTCGGTCTCGTGCGGCTCGAATCCAATTGCCTCAACTAAGGCGATTAATGCAGTCGTGTCATCGGGCGCGATCGATCGAATCATAGCAAACTCCGTGGGTATGCAAATCTAGGCAGATTTCTGAAACAGTTTAGACACAGCACCTCTCAAAATGTGCGGTATTAGCTTTGGCCCAGGCAAGAATACAATCCCTAACTGTTGCATTAATCCCAGTGCATCGCCCTGGCCCCAATGCTCCGCGATTTTGCCGTTTTCGATGCGATCGATGTGCATAACAGCTAAGCTAATTTGTTTTCCCGTGGGTGGCAAACCTTGAAATTCTCCGAGGTGTGTTGCTGTGAATTTTCCGCACGTCACCACTTTATCACCTGCAACTATGACCTCATCAAAAACGTGTTCACCCTGACTGAAAGCTAGATAAAACGACATCCCGAACTGCTTGAACTCCTCCCCGTTTAATGGCTTTGGCATTCCGGCCATGCGAGCAATAAAATTCGGCGCTAACAGTTCTAAGGCTTGTTCCATTTTGCGATCGTCAAAAGCTTTGTAGAACTGGAGAACGATTGCTTTGTTTTGGTCAGTCATTCGACTTTTGATTTTTGATTTTTGATTGATTCCACGGATAAATCCTCTTTCTTGTAGCATCAAGAAATTATTGGTCAGAGCCTTGCGGAACTCAATCTCTGAAGTCTGGCAGCACCAAAGGTGGCATTGAACTTGCGACACCAAATTGCCGCCGAAGCAAAATCTTCTGAGTTGATGCTGGCAGGAATCACATAGCTTTGAGCACCGCTGTATGACTTGAGTGGCGCGATCGACACATAGTCCCCTTTCTTGATGGGATAGGCTGGGGGAACTGTCGAGCCAATAACATCGGGCGATTTGTGCAAAATCACGACCAAATCAGGACCAGACGTTGAGGTTTGAAATGCTCGATCGAGTTCCAGAATGCGCTCATTCCCTTTCTGGACAATGCGGGCAGTGCCTTTTGTGGGGTGTTCGCCATCGACAAAAGTGCCAGAAGTTAGAACTTTTGCGGGTTGAGCCGTTGCGGGTGTCGTCACTGGCTTAGTTGGAGGGGAAGCTGCCACAGGCGTTGGCATTGTTTCAGAAGTACCGGATGACGCAATAGCAGTTCGATCGCCAGCGGTTTTGATGCAGCCGATCGCAATTGTTGACACAAAGGTAATACTAGCAAAGTTGAAATAGCGGCGTTTCATAAAAAGCTTCCTCCTTAAAACATTAAACTCCCCGGAAACCGATCGCAGTTTCCATAGCATCCCGAGGATTGAGGTCAACTAATTGTCGATTTATTTTAGCCTCATATAGGTTGCCAATAAAACCCAAGACAATCCCCACAAACAACAAACTTCCCCCTAAATATTGAGCTAAAGTAGGAGCTTCCCCTAAAATTAAATATCCCATAACTATAGCTGCAATTGGATTAAATAAACTAGCTAGGTTGAGTTCTGTTGAAGTCGCATTTTTTAAACCAGCCAACCAACATAATTGACCCAGGACGACAATAACCGCCGCATAGATTATCATCCATTGCCACAGAAAAGGAGATAACACTTCTGCAAAATGGTTTGGCCCGTAAAGGAGATTAGCCAATAGGAAAAAAATTACCGTCCCCAGAATATTGCGATAAATTGTAAAAATTCCCAAGGGAATCGATTGTAATTGCAGTTTACCAACGACGGTAGCAATGGAACCAATGATCGCTGCGATCGCCACACAAATTTCTCCTATTCCAATTTGAAATCCAGCCATCGTCATCATCGGCCCTGAACTCCCTAAAAAAGCAGTCACTATCACCCCAGCCAAGGAAACCAGAGCCCCTGCACTTGCCCACGAATTGACCCGCGATCCCAACAGCCAAACACCCAACACCAGGGTTAAAATTGGTTCGATACGCCCAATTAACACGATATTAGTAATATTTGTCTGTCCGAGGGCTTGAAAAATTAACGCTGGAGCGATCGCCCCCGATAAAATACCTGTAATGGTTAAACTAATCCAATCTTTACCAGTCAAAGCTTTCAGAGTCTGCGGTTGCCAATCTTGATGAAAAATTAGAGTCATTAACCCCAAAGCACAGATATTACCCACAAATAAAACATTGCACAGTGAGATGGGATTTCTGCCATCGATCGCATGATTTTGACCAATCTCAACTATTTTTTTAGTAACAGAATTAGAAGTTGCAAAAATCAAAACAGCTATGCCAAGATACATCGGGGCAGGAACTTTCATTAAAATTATATGCACTTTATTGGCAACTTTCATTCTTTTTATTGATGTTGATTTTATAAAATGAATTCAGGCAATAATTCAAAAATTTTAAACGAACCGCGAAGACGCGAAGAACGCGAAAAACCGAAACAGAAGAGAGTTTCACGACTCATTTAAACTATAAAACTTTACATTAAATTAGTTTAAAGTGATGCCTTTTCATAGCCAATTTGGGGAGCAGAATAAATGGAGATAAACACAGCATCTTCACTATTGTCATTCACTGCACCATGAATCTGATTTTTGTCTGCGATCGCAACTTCACCAGCATTCAAGCTTTGGCTTTGACCATTCCCTAAATAATACGTCAAAGCGCCCCGTAGCATCACCCAGGTATCTTGTCCATCCGGGTGACAATGAGCTTCTACAATTTGCCCAGGCTTGACTCCCCAAATAGCGATACTAGCATTTTTAGTCTTAATAATTTCAGTCACCGTAGCAGATTCATCCGAGAAACGCACATCAGCTTCCAGGGGAAAAACTCTTGATTTCATCATTTGAAAATTACCGTTTTATTTGGGTTGCGGACAGGTTTTATTGGTGAAATCACATTGATAAATGTATTGTGATTGCCAATGGAGGGGAATCTCTAGTAAATCTCTTGTACCAGTCATTCCCTGACCGATAAACAGCAGTAGAGCAAAACAATTGAGAATAATATGAGCGGTGCGCCAGCGATTTTGTCTATCCTGATAAATATCTTGGACGATCGCCACTGAAAAAATCATTAATAAAGCGGCTGTAATACCGTAGTAGTAATGGGAAACAAACCATTCATTATCTCGACGAAAGATTTCTGGTTGAAACCCTAAAATCATCAATCCCATTCCCGTAAAAGTGGCAAAAATGCCTCGCCATAGTTTAACATTTGCCTTAAATAGTAGCGTGAAAGAAGCAATGCTTAACAGGAAAATGGCGATGACAAAAAAGACTCGAAATGGTTCTTTAGTAAGGGTGTCGTTACTGAGCATTTTTGAAAAAATGGGATAGGCCATTCCCAGTAGGGCAACCCCTACAACTGAGCGGCTCAACCAACTACCGATCGCTACGTGCTCGGAACCTACTACGGGCGGAATTTTACTTTTTTCGCCACCGGCAACTTGCAGACGACGTTGACGGGTGAGTAGGGCGCGATTCACCACAATGCCGATTAAGGGAAAAACCACGATAATGGCGATCGCCGGATGTAACAATGCAAAGAAGTCTTGAAGTTCCATGTTAAATATCCATTCAATTATATATATCGCGAATTTTCCCTTACTTACACTCAGCAAGGGAACAGGCAAATTACTTCACTTCAGCGGCGGGAAAACTCGCTACTCTCCCTTGTTTCACAGCGACAACAACATCAAAGGTTGCACAGTAAGAGAAGGTAACATTGTTGGCCTTGTTGTAGAGATTGACCACCATGCCTGCCCCACCGGGTTGTACTCCTAATGGTAATAAATCACCATAGAAAAATCGTCGCAATTGGTCGCCACTACCAACTTGTCCTTTACTTTTAGTAATAATCTGGATCTTTTCCTGAACCGTTATTTCCGGGGCTGCTATTGCCGTATTTTGGAATTTTGGCAAAAAGCTATGTACAGCTACATCTCCCGCACTGATAGCGCTAGCAATAGCGAGGGTGGCGAACAGAGGACTGAGGGATTTGAGTTTTAACATCTTCGTTTTTTGGTGAGAATGGTTGATGCGAACATCATCATCTATTTCAATTTTTTTGAGAAGGAGGCATAATAGAATATACTATATGCCATTTTGGAATAGGTACGGTATGGATCGAATTGCCTGTATGCAGACTTTCGTTCGGGCGATCGAAATGAAGAGTTTTTCGGCCGTAGCGCGGGAACAACAGACGACGCAACCGACAATTAGCAAGCAAATCGCCGCTCTGGAAAAATATCTGGGGGTACAATTAATCACTCGTTCAACTACCAACTTGAATTTGACTGAGGAGGGGAAAAGATACTATCAATACTGTCAGCAAATTTTGGAAACCGTCGCCGAAGCGGAGGCCAGTTTAACAGGAAAAGAACGAGCAACAGGTATTTTGCGATTGGGCTGTCCCGTGCTGTTTGGGGAAAAGCAGATTGTCCCCCGTTTAAAAGCCTTTATGAAACGCTATCCCGATGTCAAGATCGATCTGATGATGGCCGATAGTTTTGTGGACATTGTAGAGAATGGATTAGACCTGTTGATCCGCATTGGTAATCGTCCCGATAGTTCCCTGATTAGCCATCGCATTGGCACGACTCGCCGCGTCACAGTGGCAACAACAGGCTATTTTGAGCAAGCGGGAGAACCTCAAACACCGGATGATTTAGTGGATCGTGATTGTATTGTCTATACGCATCTGTCAACAGGCAATGAATGGCATTTTCAAGGAACAGATGGCACTATCAAGGTGCAAGTTGGGGGTTGTTTTCAAACTAATAGTTCTGTGGCGATTCGAGCAGCAGTGTTATCGGGTTTGGGGATTGCGGTAGCGCCGGTCTGGATGTTTGGTGATGAAATTTACCGGGGCGATCTCAAGGTTGTGTTGGAGGATTATCAACCAACTCCGTTACCAATTAATGGGGTATATCGTCGCAGCCGTTTTTATCCAGCAAAAATAACTTGTTTTATTGATTTTTTAGAGGCAGAATTTAAGCTCGATCCGTGGGTTTGAGATTAATTAGTATTCTATTCTCTTCTGGCAATTATAGAAACAAGAACAATTAAGACTAAAAAAGAAAAGGGCTATCCCACCGAATTTTACGGCGATCGATTGGTAATTTTGAAGTCTTGGGTATGACGATCGAGGCACGATCGGTTCCTAAAAATTCTCAACTCCACCTTCTAGTTCATTCAAGTCATCTGCCGTTAAGGGCGATCGAGCGCTATGGCGGACATACAATACATAAACCGTAGTATCTCGAATCGCAAACAAGACCCGGTAAATGTTTTTGGATTTCCCATAAAGTAACTGCCGAACTTCTTCAGGAAAAATCTCGCTTTCAACTGCTAAGCCACAGCGCCGAGGTTTTTCTTGGAGTGTTGCGATTTCATTCATCAAACCTCGAAACCAGCGATCGGCAAAATCGGGATTGCGCTCTCGATACCAGCGGTAGGCTTGCTCAATCTCAGAAGAGGCGATCGGGGTAATTTCAACCTGAAATGTCATATTTCTGCTGCATTTCTTGGACAAAATTTTCGATAGGGCGAGTAAGTCCGGCGTTGAGTTCCTCGAAACCTTGCTGAATACCTGCGATTGTTTCTAATTGATCGATCAGTTGGCGCAGTTTAATTGGATCTATTTTGTTTGGATCGAGAAAGGTGACGAGAACTTGAGAGCGATCGCTAATATCTTGTGGTAGCGAGGCGAGCTGAATCTGCCCATTATGATAAATGCCTTCAATGGTTTTTAGCATGAGTTGCAGTTTGGTTAGTATTAGCTTCTATTCTAGCAAATATCGAAACAATAAAAATTAAGAGTAAAGACTAAAAAAAATAGTGCATCAACCTAACTATTAATTTGGCCGCATAGTTATACCACTACCAGCTCCGCAATCTGTTCCTTGGACTTTCCAGAAAACATCATTGCCTTCCCGTCAGCCTCCATCATGAAGTGATGCCCATTGTCAGTAATAAAGTGCCAAGCGAGTATTCTTTCACCACCGTACTCATTCATAGTATCGCCTGCCGTAACGCGCTCAAGCGTATGGCCGGCTGCATCGCACAAGGCTCGTATCAGTTTCATGTATCTCGGCTCGGCAGCACGGGCCTGGGCGAGCCGGGCCTCGCGATCGGAAATACTCAATGCTCGTCGAGTGACTTCCTGTTGGATTCGATCTTCTGCTACAACAATCAGACCGGGGCGCGCTTTTAACCAGTTAGCATTTAATCGTTCGAGACTCTCCTCTTGTTCGATCGAATAAAAGTTCTCATTTATGCCATTTAGCCTGTCTCTCTCAGCATTTTCGCCGAATAACCCACTCGAAAAGAACGATGCTAACTTTGTCTTTCCTGCTGTAACCAACGCCTCTCCTTTTGCAAAAAGATCGGTATGTTGTGTCGCGCCGATTTGCTGAAGGCCTTCTTTGACTAGCGCAATGACCGCAGGCTTCCACCTTGTGTTATAGACAAACTGAGCAAAACCGCCATTGTTCACCTGCGCGAGGTAGTAATCGACGTAGTAACTGAGGAGTGCGTGGTGAGAAATTTCTGAGGGATTCAGAAGCTCTTCAAATAGTGCATTCACAAAGTCAATATTTGATTGGATCGTCGCGCGGATATCATCGCTCTTCATGCTTTCCGCCGATACCACGACAGCATCTTTCGATCCTACTATATCCTCACTCATTTTTTCGTCCCCCTATTGGGCTATAACTTTCTAGCTGAGTACCAACAAACTTTGCATTGAAGGTTAGATTCTCATCTTCCAACAGCTACAATCAAAATGCTATCCTATCTATTATCGCCGATCGCTGCTTCTTGGAAAGTTGAGCGAATTAACTTCCGAACGCAGACCAAGACTTCTGGAAACCCTATCAGCGTTCATCTGTGTTTATCTGCTGATATCTGCGGTTAAAAACTCCCCATTTAAATAATTTGTTTTAAGAAGTATAGTCCCGCACGCATAAATACCAAAGAAACCGGGTTTTTCACAAGTTTTAAAGATTATGATGCAGTATTTTAGTAAAACAACCCGGTTTCTGCCTCCAAGATTAAAGTATATAGAAAACCCCCAAACCCGATTTTTAAACTGAGTTTGGGGGTTTTATTCCTAAATCCAGTTCAAATTATAACTTACTCGGCTCGATCGCCGGAGCGCGCAGAGACACAGTTCGATCCGTAGCAGCCTTAGCCACTAGAGATGGCACTGAATCCCGCAACTTTGCAGTCAACTGAACAGTCGTCGCATCGTAAACCTGAGTCAGCATCTTCGGATACAAACCAATGCCAATAATCGGCACTAACAGCGCAGCAATAATAAACACTTCTCGCGGTTCTGCATCCACCAATTCTTCGTGTTCCACCAATTCCTTATTCTCAGAACCGTAGAAGATTTCCCGCAGCATCGACAGCAGGTAAATCGGAGTCAAAATTACGCCAACAGCAGCCAGAAATACCACGCAAACCTTGAACACCGGATTGTAAGCGTCGCTGGTTGCAAAGCCTACAAATACCATCAATTCTGCGACAAAACCGCTCATTCCCGGCAAAGCTAAAGATGCCATAGAGCAAGCTGTCCACATGGCGAAAACCTTACGCATTTTCTTGCCTACTCCGCCCATTTCGTCGAGCATGAGCGTGTGCGTGCGATCGTAAGTGCAGCCTACCATAAAGAACAAACTCGCCCCGATCAAACCGTGGGAAACCATTTGCAGCATGGCGCCGCTAGTTCCCAAATCGGTAAACGAAGCTATCCCAATCAGCACAAACCCCATGTGCGAAATCGAAGAATAAGCAATTTTGCGCTTCAAGTTGCGCTGAGCAAAGGAGGTTAAGGCGGCGTAAACAATGTTTACTACACCCAAAATTACTAAGAGGGGTGCGAAGGTAGCGTGAGCATCGGGGAGCATTCCCGCATTCATCCGCAGTAAGGCGTAGCCGCCCATTTTCAGCAGAATTCCTGCTAGCAACATATGGGCGGGTGCGGTTGCTTCGCCGTGGGCGTCTGGGAGCCAAGTGTGCAGGGGGAAAATTGGCAGTTTGACGCCGTAGGCTATTAAGAAACCTGTGTACAAGAGCAATTCTACATTGGGGGCGAATTCTTTGGCTGCGATCGCCCGCATATCGAAAGTCACTGTATCGCCATAAAACGCCATTGTCAGGGCGCCAACCAAAATAAACAGCGAACCGCCTGCCGTGTACAAGATAAACTTAGTTGCTGCGTAGAGGCGCTTTTTGCCACCCCAGATGGACAAAATTAGGTAAATCGGGACTAATTCTAGTTCCCAAACCAGGAAAAACAGCAACATATCCTGCACGGCAAAAACTGCGATTTGCCCGCCGTACATTGTCAGCATCAAAAAGTAAAATAGCTTTGGTTTAAGTGTGACCGGCCAAGCTGCTAAAGTCGCCAGGGTAGTAATAAAACCTGTCAGCAAAATCAACGGCATTGACAAACCGTCAGCACCGACTGACCAATTTAAATCAAGTTGCTGCACCCAAGTATAACTTTCTACCAGTTGCAAGTCTGGATTGCTGAAGTCGTACTGAGTGCAAAAAGCGTAAACAAGTAGGGCAAAATCGATCAAACCCACAATTAGTGCATACCACCGCACCGTCTTGCCATCCTTATCGGGAATCAAAGGAATTAGCAATGCCGCAGCAATGGGAAACAGAATTGTTGTTGTTAACCAGGGAAAGTTAGCTGTATCCATTGCGTTTTAAAATTATCCATCAATTATTAGGTTTAAACACATTTTGGCGATTTTGGTCTAAATTTTATACTTTCTTTATACGAAACAATTCTTTTTGTAATGTTTGCGACGATTTGTGCGATCGCACAATTTGAGTTTAATCAAAGATTTATTTCTATTGGCTAATTGTCAATTCTGAGTTATTGAGCTAATACCCGTTCTTAAAATATCTTCTGGTGGGAAATGGCAATGCCCTTCTTCGTGTCAACTTAAGCTGTCAGTCCACCAGGGAATTCATATCGTTTCCGGTTGGATCGGAATGATTTAACCACAGAGAACGCAGAGAACACAGAGGGAGATAAGAGAGATGAATACAGGACGATGAAGAGTGGATATGATATCATTCCCTGTCGGACTCTCGGTTTTACCTTAAGTTGAGACTCACAGGCAATGCCGTTGCCCTACCCGGAGGAGACGGCATTGCCGTTGCCCTACCCGGAGGACACGGCAATGCCGTTTCCCTACAGATTTAACCTACTCCAGAAACGATCGCAAAACCCAGAACTGCGACAAACACAATCAGGGCATAAAATTGAGCGCGACCGTTTTCAAAGTATTTCAAACCTTCGCCCGTAACCAGGGTGAGAAACCCTGTCAGGTTGACGATACCATCGACGACTCGCAAATCCACTTCCATGACTTGCCGCGCTAAACGGCGGCTGCCTTTGACGAAGAGAACCTCGTTGATATCGTCGAGATACCACTTGTTGAGGGAGAACTCGTAAAGTGGTTTGATTTTTTGGGCGATCGCACCAGCATCGATTTTCCGGCTCAAATACATCAGAGAAGCCAAAGTAATGCCCAATAAAGCAATACCTACAGAGCTCCCACCCATGATTAGAAATTCCGTCAAATCAAACTCGGCGGCGTGTTCCAAAACTTCTTCCAGAGACTCCCCGGGCGCGCGCACAAACTGCTCGAAATAATTGGCAAACGGCGTACCGAGAAAACCGATAAACACAGAAGGTACAGCCAACAACACTAACGGCAGAGCCATTGTCAGAGGAGACTCGTGAGGAAAATGGTCGTGTGCGTCATGATTTTCGCCAGTTGATGCCAATTCCTTAACGTTCATCGCCCCAGGGCCGAAAACCAAACCCGGTTGGAGAAGTTGTTGCTTGATGGCGTTGTTATTGCCCCGGAATTCGCCCTCAAAGGTGCTGAAATACATCCGAAACATATAAAACGCGGTCATCCCCGCAGTCACCCAACTCACAGCCCACAGAGCGGGATTTGCATGGAAAGCTTGGGCGAGGATTTCGTCTTTTGACCAGAAACCTGCAAAGGGCGGAATGCCACAGATTGCTAAGTTTCCGATTAAAAAGCAAGTAGCGGTAATCGGCATATATTTCCGCAAGCCGCCCATGACTCTCATGTCTTGAGCGAGGGCGGGGTTGTGCCCGACGACATCTTCCATGCCGTGAATGACTGAACCTGAACACAGGAACAGCATTGCTTTGAAGTAAGCGTGGGTCATTAGGTGGAAGAGTCCGGCACTGTAGGCGCCGACTCCCATTGCCATCACCATGTAGCCCAATTGGGAGATGGTGGAGTAGGCTAAGCCTTTTTTGATGTCATTTTGGGTAATTGCGATCGAAGCACCCATGAATGCTGTAAAACAGCCGGTGCAGGCGATCAAATTCATGACTGCGGGCAGTCCTTCAAATACTGGGTACATCCGAGCGATCAGGAAGACGCCGGCTGCTACCATTGTCGCGGCGTGGATTAGGGCTGAAATTGGTGTCGGGCCTTCCATTGCGTCTGGAAGCCAGACGTGGAGAGGGAATTGAGCTGATTTGGCTGCTGGGCCCAAAAATATCAGGACTCCGAAGATGGTTGCGAGAGTTGCGCTCAAAGCACCGGATTCGACTAGGGAGTGCAGCCGTTCGCCCATTACGTCAAATTCAAAGCTGCCGGTGGCCCAGTAAATGCCGAGGATGCCCAACAGCAGGCCGAAGTCGCCGACTCGGTTGGTGACGAAGGCTTTTTGGCAGGCGTCCGCAGCGGGTTTGCGATCGTACCAAAATCCGACTAGCAGGTACGAACACATACCTACCAGTTCCCAGAAAATGTAAATCTGAACGATGTTCGGGCTGATTACTAGACCTAGCATTGAGGCGCTGAAGATGCTCAGGTAGGCGTAAAATCTCACGTACCCGTCATCGTGTGCCATGTAGCCGTCGGTGTAAATCATCACCAAAAAGGCGACCGTGGTGACGATCGCCAGCATTACCGACGTGAGGGGGTCGATGATATAGCCCATGTTCAGCGAGAAGTCCCCAGCAGAGGCCCACTGAATGGTTCGGGTGTAGGGTGCGTGGCCCTGTAGTTGACTCCACAGCAATGCGAAAGACATTACCGCTGACCCTCCGAGGGTCGAAAGGATTAAAATCGCATTCGCTTGTCGGAGTTTGTTGGTTGCCTGGTTAAAGGTGATTAAGCCTAAACCTACTAGCATTGCGCCTGCCAGTGGCAGGACTGGAATCAGCCAGGCGTATTGATAAAGCGGTTCCATGACTGATAGGTAGTTTAAAGTTTCTACTAGATATTGCCAAAACTGTTAATAATTGTGACACACGCTTGCGCGACTGGGCAGAAAGACTCTCTACAATTCTTAAGTATTGCCGATCGACAATCCTTAAGAATTGCTGCTTGTGTTGGCTATCGATCTAGTTCGTCTTAAATCTATGCCAAAAGATAGATAGACAAATGTCGCAGCCCTGTGATTCCAAGACTGCGACATTGATTTTGGATCGGATGGTCGATCGATAAATCGGGAATTCCCAATGCTTTCTACGCAAGAGGCGAATGCTTTGTGACGCTCCCACACTAATTGCAAGCAATATAGTTTGGGCATCTGAGTCCTGTTAAGGATATCAAGATCTTCCTTCGGGGTACTCCAATTTGTTTCCCTCTACAGCATTTTCAAGTGAGGAACACGTCCAGCCCCACTGTCTGTCTAATTATATCGAAGATTGTCCATTTCAGTGATGATGGCCTAAGAGCCCTACGGGATTGGTCAACCACCCCACCTCAATCAACCTAGCTTTCATCCCACACCAATCTGTAAACGATATAGTGTGGGGATTCCCGCCGATCTAGCTAAACAAGAGCCCAATGCTTTTGAAATGTTACCTGTTCAATGCTTCCTGAGGTTGTAAGCGTTGAGTCTGGGAAGAATTCTGAGTGGCGAGCATCCAGGAATCCAGAGTGCGTCGCAGTTCCTCGCGACCTTGATAATTTTCAAATCTAAATAGAACTCGATCGCCCTCAAACAAAATCAGTGTGGGCAGACTGCTCAGTCGGTAAGTATTTGCCAACTTCAAACTTTGATCGGCATTCACCCCTAGGAGCTTGACTTTTCCTGCCCACTGTGCTTCAAAACTTGTAAGCGTGGGGTCGATCGCGCGGCACAAACCGCACCAAGGTGCCCAAAAGTGAACTAAAACGGGGGTAGAGGCTTGAAATACCTCTTGTGCAAAAGTGCGTTCGCTAACCGACAACACCATGATCCCTCAAAATTTAATAATTTTTTTTCTATCCTAGGGATCATGCTACCAGTATATGTTCGCAGTGACACGCATCAGAAAAGGATGAATTTTCCACAGCAGGCCTGTAAAAATGACTACGCCTAGGTAGGAAGGGCGCAGGAACTCAAGCAAGTCAAGGGTTTGACGCTTTTGCAGGATTGCCAAAAATGGAATAATTGAGGTTTGAGATTTGATGGTTTCAAAGGATTCGCCAAAACGAGCCCGCAGTCGGCTGTCGCCGTGCCACACTCCGAACAGGTGGTGAAGTATCAAACCGATGGAAGTGACGAGGGTAAAGCTAGTACCAATCCAGAGGGTGTGGGCTACGCACCAAATCACCTGTCCCACCATTTGCGGGTGACGGGTAATGCGAATGATCCCGGCTTGGTAGAGGTGAACTTCCGGCTTTTGGATGGCGGCAATTTCTAGGAGGTTGAAGGTTGCTGGGTACAGAAACAGAAAGGAAATTGCCGACAGTATCCAAACCACTGGTTTAACTCCGGGCGCGCCCTGTACTTGCCAAAGTTGCACGCCGTCGTAGCGGTGGTTGAAAAAGTAGACAACCAAAATCACCGCCAGCGGCAAACTGACAAGGGCAAACAAAACGCGGTAAAGTCTCGGCCCGATCAGCTTTTCACCTTTTGGGCGGAGGGCTGCTAAACCGCTGTGGGCGATCGCAAAACCAAATAAAAGTCCGAGAATAACTAAGTGGGAGTCAAGCGCTAAGTCGATCGTCATTGCAAATATTAAGAAAAGTTATTGATTCGCGGCCAAATTGTGTCACAAAGTATCTATGGGAGCAATTGTCAGTTGACGGTTGGCAGTTGTTAGTTGTTAGTTGTTAGTTGTTAGTTGTCAGTTGTTAGTTCTCAGCAGTCAACCGTCAACTCTCAACTGCTTTCCTGACAACCGTCAACCGTCAACCGTCAACCGTCAACTCTCAACCGTCAACTCTCAACTGCCAAATGCCAACTGCCCACTGCCCACTGACAACTGCCCACTGACAACTGACAACCGCTTTCCTGACAATTTAGATATATGTCTGACCTTCCTTTCACTTTAGACCAGTTACGCATTCTCAAGGCGATCGCCTCTGAAGGAAGCTTCAAACGCGCCGCCGACAGCCTCTACGTATCCCAGCCAGCAGTTAGCTTGCAAGTGCAGAACCTAGAGAGACAGTTGGACGTGCCGCTGTTCGATCGGGGGGGGCGGCGGGCTCAACTGACCGAAGCCGGACACCTGCTGCTGAGTTACGGCGAGAAAATTTTATCGCTTTGTCAAGAAACTTGTCGAGCTCTCGAAGACTTGCAAAATCTCCAAGGCGGTACTTTGATCGTCGGCGCTTCTCAAACCACGGGGACATACTTGCTACCCCGAATGATTGGGATGTTTCGGCAAAAGTACCCCGATGTAGCGGTACAGCTTCACGTGCATTCGACCCGCCGCACGGCGTGGAGTGTGGCCAACGGGCAAATCGATTTGGCAATTGTTGGCGGAGAAATCCCTACCGAACTTGTAGAAGCTTTAGAAATTGTTCCTTACGCTGAGGACGAACTGGCTCTAATTCTCCCTCCGTCTCACCCGATGGTACAACAAGAAAGCATCGAAAAAGAAGACCTTTATAAATTGCAGTTTATTTCCCTCGATTCGCAGTCTACTATCCGCAAAGTCATCGATCAGGTACTGACTCGCTGCGGCATTGACACGCGCCGCCTGAAAATCGAGATGGAGCTCAATTCCATCGAAGCCATTAAAAATGCTGTTCAGTCCGGGTTGGGCGCTGCTTTTGTGTCGGTTTCGGCGATCGAAAAAGAGTTGATGATGGGCGTCTTGCACAAATCTAAAATGGACGAAGTTTTGGTAACTCGAATTTTGTCGCTGATTTACAACCCCAACCGCTACCGTTCTAAAGCAGCAGAGGCTTTCAGCAATGAAATTTTGCCAACATTTGCTACTTATTCGAGTACCCAGGAAAAGAAAGAACCTCCGGCGATCGATTTGGGACTGATAGAAATAGCAACTCCCAACTCAGGGGGAAGTTGATTTATTAAGTTGCTGGCCCTCAGCAGTTCGCGCGTAGTTTAGAGATTAAAATCTGGTTTGATAATCCCTGGTAAAATTAGCAAATTGGGAATCGCGAATCGCGAATCGAGAATCGGTAATATCATGTCCGAGCGATGGCTTATATTTATTGCGAGTGCGAGCGTCTATAGCGAACGAGCGAGACGCTCGCACTGAAATGATAACTGATTAACCGGACATGATATAATTGGCTTTTTTGATGCCAAAACCTAATACCAAAACTAGATTAAAGAGGGTAAAAGAAACTGGAGTAGTATGAAAAAGTTTGACCACCTAGAATTAGGAATTAAACCAATTACCAATTACCAATTACCAATTACCAATTACCAATTACCAATTACCAATTACCAATTACCAATTACCAATTCCCAATTCCCAATTCCCAATTCCCAATTACCAATTCCTTACCAATTACCAATTACCAATGCCCAATGCCCAATGCCCAATGCCCAATGCCCAATGCCCAATGCCCAATGCCCAATGCCCGATGACCAATGCCCAATGCCCAATGCCCTATGACCAATTAGCAAACCAAAATGGAAGTTTACTGCACCCGCCCGGGCTGCCCGCGCCCTCAAAACAATTTTTCCGACCTCGATGACAGTTCCCTGCTGAAAACGGTGCAGCAAAGGTATTGCAAGGCCTGTGGAATGCCCCTAATTTTGAGCGGGCGCTATTTGCCAGTCAGGTTGCTGGGTCAAGGCGGTTTTGGGGCGGCATTTTTGGCCAGAGACCGCTATACTCCGGCGATGCGGCAGTGCGTTGCTAAACTTTTGCAGCCGTCGGCAAATATGACTCCGGCACAGCTAAAAATCGCTCAAACTCTGTTTGAACGGGAAGCGGCGGTGCTGGAAGAACTGGGAAACGAACATTCGCAAATTCCGAGTTTGCTGGCGTTTTTTGAGCTGACTGTTCCGAGTTTGCAGCCTGGGAAAAACGATCAGTTTTTCTATCTGGTTCAAGAATTTATTGACGGTCACAATTTGGAGGAAGAACTTGTTGTTAAAGGCAAGTTTTCGGAAGCGGAAACGATGGAGGTGCTGCGGGAAATTTTGAAGGTTCTCGATTTTGTACACTCGCGCGGTTCGATTCACCGGGATATTAAACCTGCTAATATTATGCGGGCTAAAAGTGGTCGGCTTTATTTATTAGATTTTGGGGCTGTCAAACAGGTGACGCAAACTGCGGGTGCTTCTAAGGCTTCGACTGGTATTTATTCTTTGGGTTATGCTCCGCCCGAACAGATGAACGGACAAGAGGTTTATCCCGCAACGGATTTTTATGCTTTGGCTGTGACTTGCATTACTTTGCTCAGCGGTTTGCAGCCGACGGAATTGTTTGATAGTTATGAAAATGAGTGGAATTGGCGATCGCACGTACAGGTAAGCCCGCGTTTGGCTGAAGTTCTCGATCGAATGTTGTTACCGGCTCCCAGCCAGCGCTATCAATCGGCGATCGAGGTGGAAGCGGCTCTGAAATACAATTCTCAACAGCCTACGATGGTGGTGCAGCCGCCTCCCCAACCCACTCCGACCCCCCAACCAACTCAGCAGCCTCCTGTGCCTCCTGTGGTGGCGACTCCTCCGGGAAACCTGCAATCGGGGCCGCGAAGGGCTTTTTCGATTTGGGATATTTTGGGTGGGGCTGCGTTTACGGGTTTTGAAGGGGGGTTGCTGGCGATCGCCCTGACGAGTTTGCTGCCGAATCCAAGTGTGAGTATCGGATTGTTGGGGATGATTGTCGGGGGGCTAATTTTCGGCCAGTACCGCAGGGCGATCGAGCAAACTGAGATGCTGATTATTAGTGCAGGTACTCTGGCTGTACTGTGGTTTTTCCCGGCTTTGCGCGCTGCTGTTACGATTTATCCAAATTCTCCTTTCACAGGCGTGTTGTTTGTGGGATGGTTGGCTGCTTTAGGGGCGATCGCGGCAACAGCTATTTTTCGCTTAATTTATAAGTTACTTTCTAATATTTTTTAAGCCTCGCGGTACTCCCGCATTCTCGATCGCACTTCTTGCCTTATTGTAAACTTTTATTACAATTTTAACTTTGTAGCTTTAGATACAGAAATATCTAGTATAGTTATAAATAGGAACAAAAAGCAGCCCAAGATCGATCGAGGAAAACGGAGGAACCGGATATGTCTACCGAAAATCAAGCCCGCTCTCTGATGATGCGCCACCACCAAATGGTGAAGAACCGGCAGCAATCCATGCTCAACCGCACCGCCAGCGAAGTCGGAATGGAAAATACTCACTACTGGGGCCACATTCAAGGCAAGCCGCAGCCCAGCCTTCAAGCCAGTTACGATCGCAGCAACGCCACCATGAGCTAAGGCAAAGCTCAATTAATTTCCCCAATTGCCCGCAAACCTATTACCTACATTTGGAGAAAACCAGTGATGTCTACCCAACAACAAGCGCGCAGTCTGATGATGCGCCACCAACACCTCATCAAAAACCGTCAGGAATCTATGCTCAGCCGCGCGGCTGCTGAAGTTGGTTTAGATATTGGTTCTGCGGCGAGTGTCGATCGCAAATAACTCGTTTTTTCAACAGCGAGACAGTTGAATCGAGTCTGTTGTTTGCCAGCTAAAAATTAATAATGACAGTTACAAAACCGTCGCGACTTGTTCTTGAGTTAGATCTCTACAGAATAAGTCGCGATTAGTTTTAGGGAATTGATTTAACACAAATAATGAAATATAATAGACCTCTTGCAAAAATAGTTAGGACGGGCTAGAAGCCCATCCCACAAAAATCTTTTTTCTTGTGGGATGGGCTTCTAGCCCGTCCCAAAATTTTGCAAGAGGTCTAATATTGCTCAACTATATTTTCATATCGTTTCCGGTTGCATCGGAATGATTTAACCACAGAGGCCGCAGAGAACACAGAGAGAGAATAGAGAGATTAATAATTCCAATGCTACAGGATTTGAGATCGCGCATCGGGGAAAGAACGATTAAACGACAAAAAAACAACTCATTGATTCGTCATTTGTTGGCAATCTAAAATCTAAAATCTAAAATCTAAAATCTAAAATGATATAATCCCCTCTCAATAGAATAGAACGCTCTAGGGAGGTCATCATGTCGGACTGGAAGGAAATTGGCGGCGGAGTTACAGCACCGAGAGGATATCGAGCATCGGGAATTACAGCGGGTTTGAAGCCTTCTGGCTTGCCGGATTTAAGTTTAATTTTGTCAGAGGTGGACGCGATCGCCGCGGGAGTCTTCACCACATCCACAGTCCGGGCTGCTTGCGTGGACTACTGCCGCCAGCGCTTGCAAGCTAAACCCAGCGCCAAAGCAATTTTGTGCAATGCCGGACAAGCAAATGCTGCTACTGGCGAATTAGGTTTAGCAGATGCCCTCGAAAGCGCGAAATTGTTGGGCGAAGCGCTGAATATTCCTTCAGAATCGATTCTTTTGGCATCCACTGGCGTGATCGGGCAGCGGATTAAAATGGAGCCGCTGAGGGCGGGAATTCCGCGATTGGTTGCTGAGGCCTCGGAAACTGGTTCTGATGCGGCTGCTAAGGCTATTTGTACGACTGATTTAGTGCCGAAAACGATCGCCCTGGAAACCATGTTTGGCGATCGTCCCGTGCGTATCGGCGGCATTTGCAAAGGTTCGGGAATGATTCACCCGAATATGGCAACAATGCTGGCATTTGTAACGTGTGATGCAGCAGTGTCGTCACATTTGTGGCAGGAAATGCTGACTCGGGCGGCAAACAGAAGTTTCAATCAAATTACTGTTGACGGCGATACCAGTACCAACGATTCGCTAATTGCTTTGACTAACGGCCAATCCCGCACGCCTGCGATTACAGAAATGGGGGCGGATGCTGAAAAATTAGAGGCGATGCTAACAGAAGTTTGCGTGCATTTGGCAAAGGCGATCGCCCGTGACGGCGAAGGTGCAACTTGTTTGGTGGAAGTACAAGTTAGTGGCGCCGCCGACGAAGTTTCTGCGAGTAAAATTGCCAAAACAATCGTCGGTTCTTCTTTGGTGAAAGCTGCTATTTTTGGACGCGATCCGAATTGGGGAAGAATTGCGGCGGCGGCGGGGCGCGCGGGCGTTGCTTTTGAACAAGAGAATTTGCGGATTCAATTGGGAGATTTTTTGATGATGGAAAACGGACAGCCGAAGGAGTTCGATAAATCTGCTGCGAGTAATTATATGAAGGCTGCTGCTGCTGGTGAATATCTGAAGGAAGACACGGTTTTAATTCAGGTTGCTGTCGGGAATGGCGGCGGTTTCGCGAAGGCTTGGGGATGCGATTTGAGTTACGACTACGTGAAGATTAATGCGGAGTATACGACTTAAGGGCGATCGTAATTTCAGAAGCCCGGGCGGTTGCAAACTGTGCATCCACAGCCCGGGCGGTTGAAATCGCGGCGACACAGCCCGGGCGGTTGAAAGAGACTGATTCCTCTAATTCTCAATCAAACCATCGGCAAACTCAGCACAAATCCAGGCAACACATCTTCGCCGGACAAACTAACCGGAAACTGTACAATTTCCACCTCACGATTAGCGCGATAAATTTCCACTTGTTCGTCTTGAGGATTAATCAACCAACCCAAACGCAAACCGCTATTGATATATTCCTGCATTTTCTCCTGAAGTGGCTTTAGCGGGTCTGTACGCGATCGCAATTCTATGACAAAATCAGGACAAATCGGCGGAAACTTCTCCCTTTGTTCATCAGTTAAAGCCGACCATCTTTCCAAGCTAACCCAAGCCGCATCAGGAGATCTGTCTCCATTATTAGGCAAGCGAAAAATAGTTGAAGAACTAAACACTATCCCTAGCTGAGTTCGTTGATTCCACATCCAGACTAAGCCAATTAAATTGGCTTCTCGATTGCCGCTGACTCCGCCTACTGGTGACATAATAATGATTTCCCCTTTCGTTGTCCGTTCAAATTGCCAATCTCGATTCATCTGGCATAAACGGTAAAACTGTTCGTCTGTTAACTCGACACTATCTAAGTTTAAAGTAACGGTTGTCATTTTATTACCTCTCTTCTCTTCTCTTCTTCTCTCTTCAGTCCGCGCAGGCGGACTTTGTTTGATAAGAAGCGATTTCAATCGCCGATTGCTGCGCCGATTCCTCTAAAATCGCCGCTAATCTATTTTAGCGCCATTTCTTGCCTATCATTATCAGGACGATCGCACCTGCTACAATTCCCAAACCCATACTCAACCCAAAAACTACATTCACATTTATCGGATTTGTGGGGCTGGCAGGACTCCTAATTTGACTAGCATAAACGCTGGCGGCTACCCCGCTGGTGCCAATTCCCACACCAACAGCCCCAATCGTAACATTCAAAGTGCGATCGCTCTTAGCCCTCTCAATCTCAATAATCCCCTCAATCGTCTGAATCGCATTTTCCAACAACCTCAAACCCGCACTCAAACTCCGATTATCCGCCGCCACTTGCCAAACATACTTCTCCTTAGCAAAATCGCTGAAACTGGCCATAAACTTGAAAGCTTCAGCATCACTTCCCATATCCTCACCGATAGTTTCCAACCGTCTTTTATAATTTTTAAGATTAGTTTTGATTGTATTTTCTTGCTCTTCCAATCTGCTAATATAATTAGCATAAACCGAGAAGATTGTCAAGGAATCAACCAAGCTTTGCTGCAATTCTTTCAAGTCAACTTTCGGCCCATTCACCTGTTGCGGTAATTGCTGAACAATGTCTTGAATAGTCCGCGAAGCATCTTTCAAATCAGCCTTAAGTTGGCGGCTTTGAGTGTAAGCCCAAATCACCTTATTGCGGAAGGCAAACAATCGCATTAGATGCACATAAAGTTTAGCGACAGTCTTGCTAATATCGGCAATTGATTGACCATTATTGTAAGGAAACAAGCAAATTAAGACGTGATGATTTTCGCCAATATTGCCCCTATCCCCCGGTGGTAGCCACAATTCGTAAAAATCAGCACCTTTAAATTGCCCTGTGGCTTTTAAGTCTCTCTCCCATTTAGGATTCGGGAATAGATTGAGTTTACTATAGCAATTTTTAGCAGTTGCTAAAGCATCTTGGTCATCAGCAGTCAATTGTCCCCAAACCAGCCAACTTTGACCAATTGTAGCCGGTGGATTGACACGGGAAATTACCTGTTGTTTCAGCCATTCCAAACAGTCAATTTCTTTCGGTTCAAAAGTCTTTTCCTTGTCGGATTCGATTTTCCCAGACAAGTCAAATTGTGCCGCATAAGTATCGCCGATTTTCACGGGATAAGCATAGCCATCGAGGGGAAACTCAAATGCTGCTAATTTTTTGTCGCCCAGTAACTCAATATACTCAGCAGTTTCTGTTTCAGCTTGCTTGAGTTTTGCTAATTGCGGCGCAGAGATTTTGTCGCCATAAATCTTTTGCCAAAACTGTTGGCGGTTTTGGCTAATCTTGTCCTCATTTTGCCCGATACCGTCTGCTAAATCGTAGACAAACAAATCGACAGTCGGGTAGATTAGCCAATTTTCCTTACTCATGGACAAATCCATCTGCGATCGACAATAAGATTGTATCTCGACTTGCTTGCACAGAGTCCCCAGCTTGCAAAATCTTTCTGAGGAATCCTCCAAACCCGCGCGGCTCAATTTTTTCCTCGATTTTCTTGATAATTTCTGGCAAATTTGTCAAGTCGCTGATGTCGCTAGCGCTGTTATCAGTTTCAATATTAGTAGTATTGTTATTTTCAAATTCAGCATCCGGTAAAACATCTAATCCTTTGCTGCGTTCGTTGCTATGATTCACTAACCAAGTGTCAGCTTCTTCATAGGCGGCTAGCAGAGGTGGATGCAATTCGGCAAGTTTTGCAATATCGATAATCGTGAAAGCTTCACCGATTTTATTGCACTCGGATTGGACTGCTGCGGGCAAAGGTTCAGTTTGTTGGACTAGGGCGATAATAAAAGCTTTGAAAATCTCGTTTTGCGTGTCTTTCATAATCCTGTGATGGTGAAAGCAGCCCAGTAGTAGGGATGCTGATAGGGTTGATCTAATTCCATTGTAGCTAATGCTTGGCGATTCGTGTTAAAGAATCGGCGTAGCATAAATTCAACTTCAGAAAGTTCGGCGCTGTTTGCGGAAATCTTGTCAATTTCCCCTTGATACCAGGCGGCTAAATCCTCGCGGGTGGCTTCTCGTAGCCATTTTTGAGCATTTGCTAAAGCCACGGGTAGAGAATCGCCGGCTTCTCGCCACCGTTGGTAGAAATAAATCATTAATAACGTACTCGCACCGGATTCTATGGGCCACAGGGTACTGACGACACAGCCAACTCCCGCGCGCATAAAACCGCTAGTCAATCCTACATATTCGGCGAGAATCGTTTGTTTGTCTGTCAATGCGGTTTCGCAGGCTGGAAGGCAGATTAATTGGTAGTTGCTGAGGTCAAGTTGGATAATTTCTCTGACTGTTAATCGGTGGGTGTTGCTGAGGTATAAAGTCGATTCTAGCGGATGATCGAAATTATAGCTGCCGTGGCCGGTGAAGTGAAAAATATTGTGTGATTGTTGCAATAATCTTTCGACTTCATCGAGAGTGGCTGCGTCTTCTTCGAGTCGGGTGGAATTGTCGAACATTCGGCAAATAATTTCCGATTCGATTTCGGCGGCGGGGAGAGGGGCGAGTCTTTTTGGTTGGCCGTTTTTATCGGTAATTGTGCTGTGCGGATTTTCGATGCTGAGGATGGAAAGAACCCCCCTAGCCCCCCTTGCTAAGCAGGGTGGATTAATTGTCAGGGGGGAATGTATGATACAAGAGGTAATCAAGTCTGCCCTGTCCGGGTAGACTATCCCTGCTGAAATGAATTAACCATG
>NZ_JAEQDD010000079.1:0-38228 GCF_020737885.1 Microcoleus sp. PH2017_34_RAT_O_A
CAAACTGGTAACATTACCCAAAAACGGCAAGGTCAATTTCAACGCTAACGGTTCCTTTAGCTATACTCCCAATCCGGGTTTTGTCGGCTTGGAGGAATTTAGCTACAACATCAGTGACGGGGCATCCACCTCTGCGGAGACTCCGGTAAAGATCAATGTCACCAATCAGCCACCGCAGGCAAATAGCGACAGCTACACCATTCCCCGCGACAAGACACTCAATATTTCAGCCCCTGGACTCTTGGCTAATGACATCGACTCCGACGGCGACTTTCTAACCGCCAAACTTGATGCAGCCCCCAACAACGGCAAGGTAAATTTCAAGGCTGACGGTTCCTTCAGCTATACTCCCAATCAAGGTTTTGTTGGTACAGACAAGTTCAGTTACAACATTTCTGACGGGGTATTAACGTCTGCTTCGGTGCCGGTCAATATCACTATTATTAACCGATCGCCGATCGCCAATCCAGACAGTTACAGTACATTGGATAGCAGTGTTCTCAACGTGGATGCGATCGCGGGCGTCTTGGCCAATGACATCGATCCGGATGGCAACCCGCTGACAGCCGCCCCGGTTGCTTTGCCCAACAAAGGCAATCTCATATTAAATAAAAACGGCTCTTTTACTTATACTCCCAATACTGGCTTCTCGGGAACAGACAGCTTTACATACAACCTTAATGACGGAATCCTTGAGTCTTCGCCCGTTGCGGTGAACATTAGCGTCAAGAGTGCAGGCGCGTTTAACTTCAGTACCGCTAACTACACTGCCAGGGAAAACGGTACTGCTGCCACAATTACTGTCATTCGCACAAATACTGATGTTGCTGCTGATGTGAGTTACAGTACGTCGAACGGCACTGCTAATGCTGGCAACGATTATACTGCTGCATCGGGTAGGCTGAATTTTGCGATCGGCGAAACTCAGAAAACTTTTACTGTACCAATTATTGACGACTCCTTAATAGAAGGCGATGAAACTGTTAATCTCAGCTTGAGTTTGCCTAGCAATGGTGCGATTTTGGGAACGAATTCTACTGCTATTTTGACTATTTTAGATTATACTCCGACGCCAACTCCCATTCCGACTCCCATTCCGACTCCAACTCCGACGCCAACTCCGATCGCAATTCCGACTCCAACTCCGACTCCGACGCCAACTCCGATCGCAATTCCGACTCCGACGCCAGCGGAAACTCCGACTCCGACGCCAACTCCGATCGCAATTCCGACTCCTACACCAGCGGAAACTCCGACTCCTACACCAGCGGAAACTCCGACTCCGACGCCAACTCCGATCGCAATTCCGACTCCGACGCCTACACCAGCGGAAACTCCGACTCCCACGCCAGCGGAAACTCCGACTCCCACGCCGATCGCAATTCCCACTCCGACGCCGATCGCACCCATTCGCACGCCGATCGCAATTCCGACTCCGACGCCAGCGGAAACTCCCACACCGACACCAACGCCTGGAGAAATGCCGATCGTTCCCATCGCACCTCTACCAACCGAAACCCCAACACCTGCGGTAATTTTTACTGCTGTTGAAGACTGTATGTGCGATCGAATCAATTTACCCGATCGCACAGCCATGGACGGCCCCAACATCAATGCAAACACCCTCAACGGTACTGACGGTAAAGATACTCTCACCGGCAGCGATATTAATGACAGCATCAACGGTTTTAGCGGCAACGACTTGCTAATTGGCTTATTCGGCAGAGACAATATTTACGGCGGCCTTGCTAGCCCAGTTGCTGTGGGCGCTGATGCAGACAGCGACACAATATTTGGCAACGAAGATAACGACTACATTGTCGGGGAGGCTGGGAATGATGTTATTTATGCGGGCAAAGATGACGATCTGGTGATCGCAGGCAAAGATGATGACATAGTGTGGGGCGACAAAGGCAACGATACCTTGTTTGGCGATCGAGGTAATGACAGTTTATTTGGTGGCACTTCTGACTCATCTGATGGCGATTTAACAGGAAAAGATTTGCTGTTTGGGGATAAGGGCAACGACCTTTTATACGGGCAAGAAAGCGAAGATACTCTTGTTGGTGGCGATGGCAATGACACCATCCACGGCGGCAAAGATAACGATCTAATTTGCGGCGAATCAGGCAACGATTTGCTGTTTGGAGATTTGGGAAGTGATACGATCTGCGGTGGCGACGGCGACGATACAATTTTCGGAGATATTAACAAGATTCCGAAAAATGGTAGCAGTCAAAAAGATTATTTGTGCGGCGGTAGTGGCAACGATCTAATTTTTGGTGATGAAGATGCGGATAAATTGTGTGGCGGTGAGGGTAACGATACTCTTTACGGCGGCAAAGGTAATGATACTTTGATTGGAGGAAGTGGTGACGACTGGTTGATTGGAGATTTAGGAAAAGATACGCTGCAAGGGGGAAGCGGGCGCGATTACTTTTTGTTGACTGCGGGAGAAAGTGGCGATGTAATAGCTGATTTTAGGCAAGGTGAGGATTTATTGGTTTTGACGGGAGGCTTAAATGTCGATCGACTCAGCATAGTTCAAGATGGCGGTGCAACCTTAATCAAAATTGCCAACACAGATAAAATCTTAGCGACTCTCAACGGCGTGCAAGCTAATTTCATCACCCAACAAGATTTTAGAGTAATTGAGTTGGGTTTGTAGATTGAAGATAGCCGTTGAAACCGCTTCGAGGGTGCAAAATCGAATTTGCTGACGCTTGGGGGCGATCGGCATTCCGACAACCGCAAGCTAAACTAAAAGCAACCCCTGATTCACCCCAATTTAGCTATGCCTAGATGGTTCAATACCGCCGGCCCCTGCCGCGCTGATATCCACTATATGCTGTCTGCAACCAGTCGCGTCCCCAACCTAGAACGACTGATAGCCCAGGAAAACTATTTCGTCATCCACGCACCCCGACAAATCGGCAAAACCACTGCCATGTTGTCTTTAGCTAAACAACTCACTGAAAGCGGACAATATACCGCTGTCATGCTGTCAGTTGAAGTGGGCGCACCTTTCAGTCAAGATATTCCTGGTGCTGAAGATGCTATTCTCGGTGCTTGGAGGCGAGCACTTTCTATCAGATTACCCCAAGAGTTACAACCTATAGCTTGGTCTTCATTAGAAGCCGGACACCGCATCGGCGATGCACTCAGTCTTTGGGCTGAATCTTCCCCTCGTCCTTTAGTTATTTTGATTGATGAAATTGATGCCTTACAAGACCTTGCTTTAATCTCTATTCTACGTCAATTACGCGATGGTTATCCCAATCGTCCAAACGCTTTTCCTCAATCAGTTGGTTTAATTGGTTTGCGAGATGTGAGAGATTATAAAGTGGCGGCAGGTGGCAGTGACAGGCTCAATACTTCTAGTCCATTTAATATTAAAGTTCGTTCCCTCACTATGCGGAATTTTAATGCTGCTGAAGTGGTAGAACTCTACAATCAACATACAGAAGATACCGGACAAGTTTTTACAACAGAAGCCTCAGCTTTAGCTTTTGAATTGACTCAGGGACAACCTTGGTTAGTGAATGCGTTAGCTAAAGAAATTGTAGAAGAGTTAGTCACTGATGAATCAATAGAAATTACAGCAGAGCATATTTTAACCGCTAAAGAGATTCTGATTAAACGACAAGATACGCATTTAGATAGTTTAGCAGAAAAACTCAGAGAAAACCGAGTCAAAGCCATTATCGAACCGATTTTAGCCGGACGAGAATTGCCCGAATCTTCCAATGACGATCGCCAATATTTGGTAGACTTGGGTTTACTCAGACGCGATCCGGCTGGGGGGCTAGTCATCGCCAATCCGATTTATCGAGAAGTTTTACCGCGAGTTTTAGCCCAAGGCCCCCAAGATAGTTTACCGATTATCAGTCCCAGTTGGTTGGGCGCCAACGGAGAATTAAACACAGATGCCCTTCTCAAGGCCTTTCTCGCCTTTTGGCTGCAACATGGCGAACCGTTGCTCAAAAGTGCATCTTATCCCGAAATTGCGCCACATTTGGTGTTGATGGCGTTTCTGCATCGGGTGATTAACGGTGGGGGAACGTTAGAGAGAGAATATGCCATTGGGCGCGATCGCATGGATCTGTGTTTGCGCTATGGTGAGGTGACATTGGGAATTGAACTGAAGGTGTGGCGGAATAGGAAAGTCGATCCTTTGACTAAAGGTTTGGAACAATTGGATGGATATTTAGCAAGATTGGGACAAGATAAAGGTTGGTTGGTAATCTTCGATCGCAGAGACAATGCACTAGAATTGGAAGAACGGCTGAAAACTGAAATTCATGCTAGTCCATTGAACCGGGAGATTACAGTTATTCGTGCGTGATGATTTCTTCTGCAAGTTTAGAGAGTTATAAAATGTTCAAAAAACTTTATGGTAACAGAAAATTGTCTAAGCTTGCGAAAGGTATGTTGTTGGGCTTTAGCCCTCTTAGAGTAGTGATTATAGTGATTATATAGCAATACAGTTGACTTAGGAATGAGAATTAAATAACTTACAATTTGATGGTTTTTGTGGGATGGGCGGGAGAGCCCGTCCTTTATGAACGGGCTCTCCCGCCCATTCCACTTTCCTTGTATAAATTATTTAATTTGCGATCCTTAAGAAAAATCTGACTTGCCAAAAATGCCTGTATTGGCAGAAAATCGTCATATAAAATTATTCAAAAAGCGTTAAATAAACCGTATTAGATTATATAGTAAGCGAGGTCGCATCAAAAACTCCATTTACAATCATACCTCATGTTTATGATAAATGCTATAGCCTTTATCATAAAGGTGAGGCATGACTGATAGCTTATAGAACCTCTTAAATCCCGAGGGCTAAAGCCCAACAACGTACCTAATTTTATCGCACCAATGCCCTATTTAAAACCAGTCAACACCCCATAAATTGCCCAAATCGCCATCGCCCGCAAATAGTGACTCGCCCGAAAAGTCCCCCCAGCCGTAATCGCTTCCGGCGTCCGAAACTGCAACCCATTCTCATAAATCTGCTTCACCACCACATCCGTCAACTTAAACGCCTTATCCTCCATTCCCATCTGTACCAAAAAAGCCGCCAACCCAAAATTAATCCCCGTCCAAACTTCCAAAGGATGAGTCGCATTCGGATTTTCCGGCGAACCGTTCAACATCACCCCATTCGCCGCACCAAACTCACCATCATTGAACTTCAAAAAGCAAGATTCATACACAGTTTCTAAAGCGCTGACTGCACATTCAGGCGGCACAATATCCGGCAATCCCAACAGTTTTGCGTAAAATTGACCGCACAATTGGTCGGCCATCACCACTTCCGAATTACTCTCGCTGTCCAAACGGTAATATTGACCGTTCCACAGTTTTTCTTGATAGCTAGGTCTTGCTTGTAGCAGCCAACTGTGATATAATGCAATCTTCTCTTGCGGATTCGGAAGTATATCCGGTGCTGCATCTTCTAAGATTTCGCCGATCGCGATCGCACTTTCCAGCGCCGCCAACCACAAACCGCCGCAATACGCACTAATCCCCCGCATTTGCCAATCATCAAACGTCTGATCCGGCGCACCCGAATTCTCAGGAATGCCATCACCATCCTCATCAAAGGTTTTCAGATAAGCCAAAGCCTCAACAATTGCCGGCCAACACTCTTGCAAAAACTCACAATCTGTGCCACCAGTCAACAGGAAATCCCGATAAACCTGCAACACAAAATCGCAAGGTAAATCCTTCCACAAATTGCAATCTTGATAGCTAGTATAATTCGTTTTTTCCCAAGGATGTTCGTTGGGAGCACCCAAATCATGCGGCGTCGCACCGACAGCTTTTCTAATCGCCGCAGCTTGATTCCAACCAATAACTCGCGGAGTATCGTCACCCGCAGAAATTGCCCTAGCAAAGGCAATCATGACAGACTTTTCTAATTCAGGCCACAGCATCAATAAAGCAAAAGAACCGTAAAGCCGCACGTCCAAACTTTCGTACCAGCGGTAATCAATACACTCCAAAACCCCAAATTGACCCTTCGGATCGCGTTCATCTGCTGCACTCCAGAGACTACCGCCCTGAGTTAAAATGTACAACTCATTAAACAGCGCCATTTTAAAACTATCTGACAAATCAGTCCGTTCTAAAATTGGTTTTTGCCAAGCTTCAATATTTTCGCGCCAAGTATCCGAATGCTTCATCGCCGTGCGAATAATCGGCCAGACATTTTTGCCATTGCGCCCGAAGAAATCGGTATAACGGCGGTAGTAAGAAACTCCCGATGCAAATTCAGTAACGGGCAAATCCCAAGCTATGATAAAGGGGATTTTGCGAGTTTTACCCGGTCTAATTGTAAACCGAACTGCGATCGCACAAGCTAACTGTTCTCCTGGGGCGGCGGCTGTCTCGTCTCTGTCATCCAACAAGAAACCTTGTTGAGAAAAGTGCCGCCAAATATCCTCGCCGTCCCCTGCGGGATTCCAGCGAGTTTGATAGAATACTTCTACCGCCGGATTGGTAATAGTTGCGATCGCCCATTGTCCATCTCCTTCTTGTGGCCGATCGTCAGCAGTCAACCGCGTCATCACGCAACCAAAACGGTGAAAATCTTCCACCAACAAATTCATATTTCCGCCACTTTCTCCCCACCGGGATTTATAGTCATAAAATGGACTGCCATCATCTCGCACCTTGACTTCCGGCGACTTGTTGGCATTGGTAAACCACCCGACAATATTCTCCCAAGTTAACATGATGCTGAGAGTAATCGGCGCATCTGTTGGATTGTGCGCTACCCATTCAAACATGGCAACTGGGTAACTGCTTTCTTGATAATTGTTCGGCAATATTGGAGAAAATTGCTCGCAGCTTAATTGAGCTTCAAACACATTTTCGTAAACATACCAACTGCGCGGATATAAAGCATGATAACTACCAGAATTATACTTGCATCCCGTTACTTCTTCTTGCTCTTCTCTTCTTCCTTCTTCCTTCTTACTTCTTCCTTCAGAAGGATACCATTGCCAACTAGATAAACTGCCATCTGTAGGCGGTTCGGTTGACAGTGCATAGGCTTGTTTTTTGCCTTTTGTTTCTTCAAATATACTGAACTGACAAGCTGGTAAACTGCGAAAAATGTGCTCGCCGCCGTCGATGTGCCAGAGGTTGAAATCACCTCGGGGCGATCGCCCGATGCAGCCTGCACCGAAGCCACCCAGAGGCATTCCGTGCCAGGGCCCGTCGTCGAGATTGCTTGCGTAGCGGACTGTATAGGGATTGTCCCAACCGAGGCCGATGGCGCGTTTCCAGGTGTGTGGAGGAATGTTTGAATTGGATGTGCGATCGTTCATGATTTGATTTTGGTGGCAAGGGCGATCGGCGCAAGTGTCGCAGAGCCTTAATAGTATATAATTGAAATTAACAGTTTACCCTACTGCGGAACAAATCAGATGAGTCGAGCCATAAATTTTCAAACTGTTTCTTGGTTTTGGGATCTCTACACAAGAGGTCTACTTGACCTTGAGCCACCTTATCAAAGACGCAGTGTTTGGAATCAAGAATATAAAGACTTTTTCATTGATACTGTACTTAATGGATATCCTGCCCCTGCTATCTTTTTGTATCAAGAAATCACATCTGAAGGCATATCTAAGTATAGTGTTGTTGATGGCAAACAAAGGTTATCTACTTTATTTGAGTTTGCTGAGAATAAATTTCCGGTAAGTGAACAAGCAACTTTGACAAGACTGACAGGTAAATCTTTCAAAGACTTAGAAAATGAAGTCAAGCAAAATTTTTGGAAATATCAGTTTGCTGTTGAATATGTCCCATCCGACGATGAACGAATCATCAATGATATATTTAACCGAATCAACCGTAATGTGATCAAGTTAACACGTCAAGAACTGCGTCATGCAAAGTTCAATGGCGGATTTCTCACTACTGTAGAAGATTTAACTGACTGGATAGCTGCAATTCTCCCACCAAGCTTTCCCTTAATTCCTGCAAAAGACAAAAAACAAATGAAAGATGTAGAGTTTGTGACTCTACTTTTATTGTTTCTAGAAGAAGGAGTTAAGTCTTATCGTCAGGATGATTTGGATAAAGCTTTTAACGATCGAGATTTAGCTTGGGAGGAGCAAGATGAAATAGCATCTGAATTTAAACAAGTTATAGAATTAATAAAAGACTTGTTAGATGTTTCGCCTAAAGATATAAATTTATGCAAAACAAAACTCAAAAATCAAGCTGACTTTTATTCATTTTTTGGCGCGATCGCAGAATTAAAGCGTGAAAAATCATTAAATATAACAGCCGATGTCTGCCAGAGAATTTACGAATTGATGGAATTAGTAAAATCTCCTGAATTAGCAATAAAAACTCAAGAAGCTCAAGCTTATTATGAGGCAATCACAACTTCATTGGGTTCATCAGGAATTGAAAAAACTAAAACTAGAATTAATATCTTAAAATTATTGATTTCAGGAAATACTAATTTGTAATCAATCTGTAAAATATCGAATTTATGATTTATCCTTCTATTTTAGACCGCCAATATGAACAATATCTTCCCTTCGTCCAAGAGGTTGCAAAGCTAGTAAAAGAAACAATGCTAAATTTTTGTGACAACAAGGGATATGCACTGACTTCTAGAATTAAAACTATTGAATCTTTAGCAGAAAAAATTGAGACAGGTAGATTTGAAAAATGGTCAAAACTAGATGACTTATTTGGTTGTACAGTCATTATCCCAAATTTATCACAAGAAAAAGAGGTAATTAAATTTTGTCAAGATACTTTTCAGGTTACTCAAACAGTCAAAAGAGGACAGAATAAAAAATCTCCCGATACTTTTAAATTTGATTCAACTAGAATTTATGCCCGCTTAAAAAGTGTAGATGATAGCAATATCGATAATTTTTTGAGTATTTTTAATGTCATCTTTGAAATTCAAATAAAAAGTGCTTTTGAACACGCATGGGCAGTTTCAACCCACGATCTAGTTTATAAAGGTTCGGAAATTGACTGGAAGAAACTCCGTTTAGCAGCACAAATAAAAGCGATTGTTGAACAGCTAGATACAATGATTCTGGCATTTGAACAAATATCTCCTGCTATACAAGAAAGTGAGGATCCTGAAACAAAAAAAAAGCGTCAACTAGCTATTGCTACTCAAGAACTATTCCAGCGAGAAAAAATTCCCGAAGAACTTAAGCCCAAAGATATGACCCGTTTTTGCGATAATTTATATGGTATTCTTGTCAGGGCTGGAAAAGTGGATAAAGTTCAAGAGGTTATTAAGTGTATTACAAAAAAAATTAATTCAACTCCCAGCAAGCAAATTCCCAGAAGTATCTCCCTATTACAGTATTTTTTGGCGATTTTAGTAGAAGCAGAAATTATTATTTTGCCTTTAGATAACTATTATTTTCATATAACATCAGAATTGCTTACGCTTTATCCAATTTTTCAGAACAACGTTGATTTGATTTTTGAATACGATCTTTGATAATTTTAACACAAACCCGATCGCCTAACGGGGCAAAATATCATCTAATCGAAGTTGCAAACTCTTTAACAGAGGAGAAATAATCCGTTCACCCATGCGAAATTGTTGTTTGGCATAATCTTGATCGATTAGTTGACAAACGGTGACAGTAGGTTGTTTCGGTTTACCGATAAAAGCCACGCCTCCCAATCCGCGATAATCAACAATCCAATATTCTGGAATTCCTAAAAGAGCATATTCTTCAACTTTTCGGGCATAATCTGTTTCCCAGTTAGTGCTGACGACTTCTACTGCCAATTTAATCGATCGCCCCAGCGTGATTACAGGTTCTCTTTCCCAGAGGGGTTCGCTAATCAGGGCAGTTTCATCTAACACTACAATATCGGGACGGCGGGCAGTAGCTGCGTCGGAAAATGGACGGATCAAACAAGTGCGGGGAATGAACCAAGGTAGTTTTTCTGCTGCGATCGCAATTACTATTTGAGCTACCAGTTTACCACTGACGGTTTCGTGGGGGCCTGTGGGTGACCTGTCAACTAATTCTCCGTCAGCAAGTTCGTAGCGGGGGTTGTCACAGTATCGATCGACAAATGCTTCAAAGGTGAGGATTTTTTGCGCGGTGTAAGCCATTAGAAATCAATACTTTTTTGCTTGATTTTAATTACTTTAGTTTAGCATTCTTCTCGAATAAAACTAACCCGGAGATCCCCCCTAGCCCCCCTTAATAAGGGGGGGACAAGAAATATTCTCAAAGTCCCCCTTCTTAAGGGGGATTTAGGGGGATCTAGACTTCGATAAAAACGAGAGAGACAGAGGGTTTCAGTTTTAAGTTGACATGAATGTTGAAAATCTTATTCTATCAACTAACCAAATCCCAAATCAGTTCCTTTTCCCGCGTGAACCAAAGCCAACTTTTCGTAACGCTTGGCGTGTTCCACCAACTCCGCAGATTCCTCTTCAGACAAGTCTCGCAGCCGCTTGGCAGGCACTCCAGTCACTAGCGTGTGAGGGGGAACATCCTTCGTCACAACCGCCCCTGCACCGACGATCGCACCTGTGCCGACTCTCACTCCGTCCAGGACGATCGCCCCAATCCCGATCAAACAGCCCCGTTCAATGTAAGCTGAATGAATGACCGCTCGATGTCCTACTGTCACAAAATCTTCTAAAACAGTCGGTTTCCCCGGATCGCCGTGTAGAATTGCTCCATCTTGGATATTGGTACTTTTGCCGATCGCAATTCGTTCTACATCCCCCCGCACCACCGCCCCGTACCAGATACTAGCGCCCGCAGCCACCTCTACCCTGCCGATGACAACAGCGCCCTCAGCGACAAAAGCAGCTTCGGAGAGATCCGGCAATGGCCAATAGGCAGGAAGTGCAAGCAGAGGTTCGTTGAGATTGCTCATCTTTTTGGTCGATCGTGATACTTCTAGCAGATTAGCTGGTTGTTGATACGGGATATAATAAGACTATTTGCCACTTTTGCAGATAAATATGCTGGGACGCAATAAATGATTGAAGTTGCCTTGCAATACCCGATGTTTGGCCCGGAAATTCAGTGTCCACACTGTCGCCAAACAATTCCGGCTTTAACACTCACGGATACCTATTTGTGTCCGCGTCACGGGGCATTTGAGGCAGATCCAAAAACGGGGGAACTGGTTCACCTTCAGTCTGGGCGACACTGGCGCCGCTGGGAGGATGAATGGTATCGCCAGCACACTCACCCCGACGGAATTCGGTTTGAAATTCACGAAGCGCTCGATCGACTTTATACTCAAGGGTACCGAGCAACTCGCGTCATCGTTGCCCAACGTTATCGAGACTTAATCAGCGCTTATTTGGAACGCAGCACGCCTTGGCGGGGCCAGCCGGATTCGCCACGCCCGAGGCTGTACGGTTTACCTGTGGATTTTA
This sequence comes from Microcoleus sp. PH2017_34_RAT_O_A, assembly GCF_020737885.1. Lineage (NCBI taxonomy): Bacteria > Bacillati > Cyanobacteriota > Cyanophyceae > Oscillatoriales > Microcoleaceae > Microcoleus > Microcoleus sp. PH2017_34_RAT_O_A. Next base: position 11,417 of record NZ_JAEQDD010000079.1, read on the forward strand.
GCCCCGATCCCCAAGAGGAACCTTGCTGGGAAGTGATTAATTTTGATTTGGAAAAAGAGCCGGGAGTTCCAATTAGATATCCCTATTTTCGATTGTTTGAATAGTCCGTTGTCCGTTGTCCGTTGTCCGTTGTCCGTTGGCAGTAGTTATTAGTTTATTAATTTCTTAGTAGTAGGTGACAAATAACATAGGATAAATAATAAGTGCCAACTACCAATTGACAACTACCAATTGACAACTGCCAACTATCAACTGCCAACTGTCAACTATCAACTGTCAACTATCAACTGTCAACTGCCAAATGCACCACGCCTCGATTCGCACTGCTAACATTCATCGGGCGATCGCCTTTTACGAACAGTTAGGCTTTACTGTGAGCGATCGCTTTACCACAGGTTACACCCTAGCCTGTTGGATGGAAGGTCTCAACGGACGCATCGAACTCATCCAAATTCCGGAACCAAAACCCGCACCGGATGCTTTCGGTGACGAGCATTATGTTGGATATTATCATTTATCTTTCGATTTGACTGAGGCGACAACTGATTTGCCGAGTTGGTTGCAGTCTCTCAAACAGCGGTTTGAGGAAGCAGCTAAAGACGAACCAAATCAGTTTCAAGCTTTGAAAGTTTTATTAGAACCGACTCAACAGGCGATCGGGCAAAATGTTTATGAAGTAGCTTTTATTGCTGATACCGACGATTTGCCCTTAGAGTTTATCCGGCGTCTTAATTCTATCAATTCTGAAAAGTAGGAAAACGGCATTGCCGTGTCCGACCCAGGAGTTAGGACTTTTAACTTTGTTTGATAGCATCATTCAATCGTAGATATTAGATGCAACAAAGCACGAGCCATTAATATCATGTCCTGTCAATTAGCATCACAAAAACCGTTCGTAGTGCGGACTGAAGTCCGCTATACGGCTGCGGACTGATATCAAATCCGGTAGCATCGGAATAATATATTTGAATTATGTAGTGCGAGCGTCTCGCTCGCGATCTATGTCGCGAGCGAGACGCTCGCACTATATAATTCCGATGCACCCGGAAACGATATGAAGTCCGCACTACGAACCAATCTTACTGGCTGCGGACTGAAGTCCGCACTACGAACTAATCTTACAGTGATTAATCGATGCAATCAATTCTTGACAAAACAAAACCCGCCGGTGCGGGTTTCATCTTAAAACTAATTGTTATTGTCTGACGGTGTTCAACTACTTTTTAGGAGCAAGAGCCTCATTACCAACAGTGGGACGTACCGATGCAGCGCTAGTTTTCAAAAGTGCGATCGCCTGCGCGTAGCAAGGATCGTCCTTCGTCGCAACCAACGTCGGTTTATTAGCTAATTTCAGCTTTTGTTCGTCGCTAACTTCCACCTTGACATCGGGAGTAACGCCCTTGTGACTGATATCCGTACCGTTGGGAGTATAGTAGTGGGCGATCGTCACCGCCAATCCCGAACCGTCAGACAAAGGATGCGTAGACTGCACCAAAGCTTTGCCAAAAGTTTGGCCGCCCATCACAGTGGCGCGCTTGTTGTCCTTCAGCGCACCGGCCAAAATCTCGCTGGCGCTGGCCGAGTTGTTGTCCACCAACACCACCAAAGGCTTGTTAGTGATTGCAGTGCGGTTGGCCCGCATTTCCTGAGAATCTCCCGCACGATAGACTGTACGGACGATCGCCCCAGAATCCATCCACATCTGCGCGATATCAATGCTCACCGACAGCAACCCGCCGGGATTACCCCGCAAATCCAACACAAAAGCGTCAGCTTTCTGCTCCGAGAGATTTTTAATCGCCCGCTGCATTTGTTCGCCCGCGTGGGAGCTAAACTCTTGCAAGCGGATATAACCGACATTCTTGTCAGCTTCCTTCTTAAGGCTGTAGCGAACCGCTGCTACCTCAATTTTCGCCCTAGTCAGAGTAATATCAAACTCGCTTTTGCCCTGACGAGCAATCCGCAGCGTGACTTTCGTGCCTTCGGCACCCCGAATTATTTGAGCCGCATCCGCGACAGTCATACCTTTGGTAGGTTTGCCGTCAATCACCAAAATCGTATCGCCAGCTTGAATCCCTGCCTTCAGGGCTGGGGAATTTTCCATCGGCTCAACTACCGTGATCGCTTTCGTTTTCTCGTCTTCTTCGAGCCTCATCCCCACCCCTGTCAGTTCCCCGGAGATTTGACTCTTCAGCGCTTCGTACTGTTTCGGATCCATGAAGCGGGTGTAGGGGTCTTTTAATTTTTCTAGGGCATTGCGGAGGGCAGTGTAGGCAGCTTCGCGAGAAGTATAATTTTTGCTGAGCAATTCTTGGCGGGTAACTTGCCAGTCAGTCTTGTTAAAGGTTGGATCGACATAATCTCGGTTCACAATTTGCCAAGCTTCGTCTAAGACAGCTTTGGGGCTATCTTGAAGTTCGGCGCGGACTGACTGACTCAGACTGGGAACGAGTAAAGATATCGAAGCGGTTGTTGCCATCGCCCCAGTGAACAGGGCTGCCTGTAACTTAGAAAAGCGTCTGCGGGCTTGATTCATTGAATTTTGGCTCAATTCTATTTTTGATTGTTGATTTGAGATTTAAAATTGCTAAAAAATCTCAAACTACCACTTAAACTATGTTGTGGAGGCCATAGCATCCCTTTGGATAGTTTAACCAGCTTTATAGTCGATCGCCAACCAATCATTACTCTATTTTAATAAACTTAATTTAAAACTTGGATTTAAATGTCTCATGGAAACTAAAATCGAAAATTTTTCGCGTAAGTGGTTGAGTCTGCTCGTTAATGGAGTTATCGGTGCAGCAGCGCTGGCTGGAGTCATTACCATGCAGTCGATCGGGCAATTAGGCGGAATGACCCCAGTTAGCGTTGAGGAGCAAAAGCCGCTCTCTGCAATATCTGCTGCCACTTTCAAGCAAGCCGCCCAGCAAGAAGCCCAGCAAGAAGCCCTGCGGCTGAAAATGCTCAAAAATTTCCCTAGTTTTGGGTTTGACAATTTAATTGCAGATTGGACATTTCTCAAATTTTTGCAGTATTTTGGCGATGACGAAGCACGAAATGTGACTGGTTACAATCTCAGCAAAGATTATTTTGACATAATTACCCAGCGCGACCCCAAGTGGGCTGACATCTACCTGTTTCTGTCCACAGCCGTTTCTTTTTATCAGGGAAAGCCTGAAACTGCTGTTAAGTTCATCGAGCGTGGTACTAGGGCCCTTGCCGTTTCGCCGCAACTTCATTCCCAATCATGGATAGTGTGGCGAACTAAAGGCCTTGATGAGTTACTGCTATTGGGGGATATTCCCGAGTCAATTCGCTCTCACGAAATGGCTGCTGAGTGGGTGGAAAAGACCCAGGAGGGGAAGAAATTGGCGCCGCTTTTTCGAGCAACTGCTGAGTTTTTGCGCCGAGATCCAGATAGCGTGTCGGTGCGGTTTAATGCTTGGAGCACGGTTTATTATCAAACAACTGATAAGTTGGTGCGTCAAAGGGCAAAACAAGCTCTTGTTAAGTTGGGAGCTCGGGTGCAAAAAGATCGGGATGGAAAGGAAAGTTTTAGTTTACCTTCCAGAAATTAGGGTGCACAATGCAGGCTCCTGATGCTGTTCTGTGCAAATCTTAAAATAGTTTGATTTCTGTTTGAGTTAATTCGCGCCATTCACCGGGTTTGAGGCCTTCCAGACGCAAATGCCCGATCGCGCTTCTCACCAGCCGCAGCGTCGGAAACCCCACTGCTGCCGTCATCCGGCGCACTTGGCGGTTGCGGCCTTCGGTGAGAGTCATTTCCAGCCAAGCTGTCGGAATGTGTTTGCGAAATCGAATCGGGGGTTCGCGGGGCGGCAATTCGGGTTCTGCGGACAATAATTGCACTTTTGCCGATCGAGTCCGATAATCTTGAATGGTGACACCAGTTTGCAAACGGGCGATCGCGCCTGCATCGGGAACCCCTTCGACTTGCACCAAGTAAGTGCGGGGATGAGCGAATTTCGGATCGCTGAGGCGGTGCTGCATTTGTCCGTCATCGGTTAACAGTAGCAAACCTTCACTATCGCGATCGAGTCTTCCCACCGCATAAACATCAGGAATCGGAATAAAATCTTTAAGAGTGCTGCGTTTAGTTTCCCCTGAATGGTCAGTGAACTGAGTTAAAACATCGTAAGGTTTGTAAAATAAAATGTATCGATATGGCATAATAAATTAAATTAAAGATTAAAAAACTCCAATGGTCGAGATAATTTTAACATTAAGTAGATTCGGATGAACTAACATTCTGCGCCCAAGCAATCATCTATTTATGTGCAGGTTCGCGTGCATACAAAAACATTGGATTATTGTGGGACAGGCATCCTGCCTGTTCTTGAAAGTAGTCAAAATGCGAGCATCAATAAACTTAACTATATTTTACCACAAAGAATTGGTTTAAAGCCGGAACCCTTGTAGGTAGAAATTAAAAGAAGACTATTCATTACTCCAATCCTCGGACTGCCAGGTAGAGTTCGCCCTCATCTGTCAACTGTCAACTGTCAACTGTCAACTGTCAACTGAATGAATATGCCCAAAACCATTCACCGCGTTTGCATAGTCTTAGGAACTCGCCCGGAAGCGATTAAACTAGCCCCAGTAATTCAACTGTTCAAAAAATCGCCAAACTTTGACACCCAAGTAATTTTAACCGGTCAGCACCGAGAAATGGTCGAGCAAGTGATGCAGATGTTCGACCTGAAAGCCGATCGAGATTTAGCCATTATGCAGCACCAGCAAAGCTTGACAGATATCACTTCCCGGAGTTTGCATGGTTTGGAAGCCTTGTTTAAAGAGTTGCAGCCAGAAATCGTCTTAGTACAGGGAGATACAACGACAGCCTTTGCCGCTGCCTTGGCTGCATTCTACCAAAAAATACCCGTAGGTCACGTAGAAGCCGGATTGCGGACTGACGACGTGTTCAATCCCTATCCCGAAGAAGCTAATCGGCGGTTGATTTCGCAGCTCACACGGCTGCATTTTGCCCCAACAGCGCTGGCTGCGGATAATTTAGTGCGATCGGGCGTTTTGGGAGAAATTCACCGTACAGGCAACACAGTCATCGACGCTTTGCTATCTGTCGCCAAACGCGAACCCGAATGCAACATTCCCAACTTAGATTGGAGCCAACATCGCACCATTTTAGCAACAGTACACCGCCGCGAAAATTGGGGCAAACCATTAGCAGGAATTGCCAAGGCATTTATTCAAATCTTAGATAAATTTCCCGACACAGCCTTGCTCTTACCACTACACCGAAATCCCACAGTCCGGGAACCATTAAAAGCTCTATTGGGCGACCATTCAAGAATCTTTTTAACAGAACCATTAGATTACGCAGAATTAGTAGGAGCGATGCAGAGAAGTCATTTAATCTTGACAGATTCAGGCGGATTGCAAGAAGAAGCACCGAGTTTGGGTAAGCCAGTTTTAGTATTGCGAGAAACCACAGAAAGGCCAGAAGCAGTTTCCGCAGGCACTGCTAAACTTGTCGGTACAAATTCTGATACAATTACAGCAAAAGCCGCAGAATTGCTGAGTGATTCTAAAGCTTACGACGCGATGGCAATGGCAATTAATCCCTTTGGCGACGGCTTAGCCTCCTCCCGAATTTTGAAAATAGTTACAGACTACTTTTCGGAGTAAAAGTTAATCCTAAAAAAGGTTTGTAGTGAGGACTTTAGTCCGCATCCATCCGAGGACTAAAGTCCTCACTACAAACCAATATGATTGTGGTCATTCTAGGGAAAATGTATAAATCAAGCTCAAATAGGGTGCGCCGAAGAGCACCTTACAACTATCAGTAATCCCCACCACCGCCACCACCCCCAGAGTCACCACCACCAAAGCTACCGCCCGAGTCGCTACTGCTGCTACTACTGTAATCGCTACTACTGCTACTGCTACTGCTACTGTAATCGTTACTACTGCTACCGTAACCGTTGGTGCTATTACCGCTGGTTCTATTACCGTAATGACGCCTGCGACTATTAGAAGAAGAGCGGGAACTGGACATAATAGACCGAATTATCCATCCTATCAATAACACAGGCAAGGCAAGGATTAAGAAAAATATGAACACGCCACCTGATGAGTTATCATCCGTAACAACTGGCGATTGAGCAGGTATTGGCGACGGTGTTACCCCTTGTCCTGGTACTATGGGAGCCAAAGGCAGCGTATTTTGAGATTGAGTATTTGCAGACGGTTGTACGCCTTGTCCTGGTACTATGGGAGCCAAAGGTAGCGCGTTTTGCGATCGCACATTTGCGATCGGAGTTTGCAAAACATTAACTAACGCCTTTGTCCCCGCCAATGTCCCCCCGTCAAAGTCTTGCTGTTTAAATTTGGGCGTAATTTCCGTTTGAATAATACTCACAGTTTTCGCATCCGGCAAAATGCCTTGAATCCCGGTACCAGTTTCAATCTGAACGCGGCGTTCCCCCGACGAAATCAACAATAAAACTCCGTTATTTTTACCTTTCTTGCCAATTCCCCAAGAGTTAAATAATTCTGTAGCAAATGCTTTGGGTGTCGCGGATGGCTTAGTATCAGGCACTGTCACCACTGCAATTTCTGAGCCATTTTTCGCCTCCAACTCCGCAATCACCTGATTTAGCTGAATTTCCGTGCTGTCGCTGAGAATATTTGCTTTATCTGTTACCCAAGTGTGATTTTGGCGTGGATTCGGTACTTCTTGTACAGTTATAGCTTGGCTGGCTACCGGAAATACAATTGCTGACAAGCACAGCAAACTGCTGAAAGTTATTAGTTTTTTCCTAGATTGTAAGTGCATCGTTTCAGTCTCGTGAATAAGTGCTAATTTGGAATTAAAATAGATATGTCCGCCTAAGTACCATTAAATAATTATCTCGCTTTTACGTCAATTCATATTATTCATAAGCTCGATTCATAAAAGTCATAAATTCAGGTGCTTGTGCGCCTTACATTTATACTGCTAGACGCGCAGGTGGCAAGAAACCGGGTTTTTAACCAAAATTTTTGCCTAAAACCGTCAATCTCGGTTCAAAAACCCGGTTTTTTAGTGGGCGAGTGTCGTCAACTAAGGAACGAAAATTTAATAACTTACACATATTTGTCGGATGGGCGTCCCGCCCGTCTTTTCTGGACCGGCGGGACGCCCATCCCAGAATAATTAAAATTGTAAGTTATTTAATTCTCATTCCTAATTTAGATATATTTAAGGAGAGGGAAGTTGTGGCTGAAAATTCCTGCTGCCTTTATAACCCGATAAGATAGCAATTTTTTCCAAAGATAGCCTACCAGTGTAATATTTACCGCGAATTTCCCAAGTGGGATAAGCTTTAATATTAGCTGCTTTGCACAAATCTGGTTGAGCATCTTTACCTCTGGGATCGCACTCAATGTAAGTAATCGCGGTAAATGCGGGTTGGCCGAAAAGTTCTTGTTGCGTGTGACAGTGAGGACACCAGTAAGCACCGAACATTCTAGCTTTGATAGTCTGCAAATGGGTTGCTAAAGCTATTTGATCCGGCACGGATTCGCTAGTAATTGGCGGGCCTTCTTGTTCGGTGACAGGTAATTTGGCAGGAGCAGGAGGCGGAGGAGGAGGGAGGGTTTGTGCTAAAGTTTGAGTGGATTTGTTGCTGAAACTGAACTGTGCAATTCCTCCGTCTGCTTTGGTACTGCCGAAAATGCCCAAAGTTAGGAAAATTGCGATCGCACAAAAGTTGAATTTGCTTACTCTCATTTGGGATTTCATCTGGGATTTGCTAGGATTTTACCAGTTTGGGCGATCGTTTCTGCAACATCGCAATATTGACGGAATATCAAGTATATGCTATCTTATCAATAAATAAGTGGTAGCTCAAATGAGTATCACCCAAAACCCAGAAGCAGAGCTGATGGAAAAAATTCGTAGTTTACCGCCAGATAAAATTACGGTATTAAAAGATTTTATCGACTTCCTATTAACGCGAAGTGAAGCTGGTGTTCTAGTTGATACTGTGACCAAACTCTCAGAAGCAGCTTTTGCTAAAATTTGGGATAACCCAGAGGATGCGGAGTATGCGGAGCAATTGGAAGAATCTGCGGCTCTCTATGCAGAAATCTATAAGGAAGATACAGACTTGCAAGAATTGACGGAGTATTGATATTACGAAGCGATCGCCCTTTCCCATTTTATTATTAAAAAATTAGTGGTTATGAGACTTGACAAAAAATGGCAAAATCTGCCATATTAAAAATAACGAGTTAAATGAGGTAAGTAATACCCGTGACAAGCATGAATATTTCTCTACCTGACTCAATGCGAACTTATATAGAAGCACAGGTAGCCCAAGGTGGTTATAGTACAGCTAGCGAGTATTTCCGTGAGTTAATTCGCCAAGACCAAAAACGTAAAGCTTCAGAACGTTTGGAAGCGATGTTATTAGAGGGTTTGGAATCGGGAAATCCTACCGCTATGACGGAGGAAAATTGGATGGAGATTCGTCAAGCTGTGCGATCGCGTATTTCCCAGAATCAGGGGTTGCAGGGAGAAAAATGACCTCGATCCAAAAACGTCCGCAAGTTATCCGCGATTTAATTGAATTGGCAACTTACATTGCGGAAGATAATATGGATGCTTCCGATCGCTTTCTTGTCGCGGCGGGAGAAACCTTTAAACAATTGGCCCAAACGCCGAAAATGGGAAAACGCTGTCAATTTTCTCATCCGAATTTAATCGATGTGCGACAATAAGCTATTAAAGGTTTTAGGAGATATCTGATTTTCTACCGTCTCATAGACTCAGAGGTAGAAATTTTGCGCGTGATTCACGGAGCACGGGACATCGAAGATATTTTTGATAATGTTGATGAGAATGAATAAATCTTTAGTCTTGAGATGGGAAGTTGAAGAGCGATAGCCCTTCTGGATTGTTAGAAAGGGCGATCGCTCTTTTTTGACCACAGATGGACGCAGATTAACGCGGATGTCAGAAGGTCGATCGCTCGTTTGATGAATTATGGTCGATCGCCTTTCTGAATTATCCTGAGAAATGGCGATCGTTCCCTATTTCCTTTGCGAAGATTCTACCAGTTCTGATTCCTGAAGACGTTGCGATAATAGGCAATCTTCAAAGCTGAAAGCTTCTGAGTCTAGAAAACTAGCGATCGCCATTTCGATCGCAGCTTCCAGAGAGCATTCTAGCTGCGTAGCTTTTTCCATCAGGGCGACTTTCACATAGTCCGGCAAATGGGTCATCAGCGAATGAATAGCGGATGGTGGCAAGTGTTGGATGTTGAGGGTATGATTCATTGTTCTCTGGGGATTTTAACGTTGTAGGGAGGATTTGTAGCTTGCAGGATGAGGGTTTCTAATTCATATAATAACCCTGGTTTTTGCCATTGGTTGAGGGTAACAAAGGCGATCCTTACATCATCTGGATCGTAGCGATCGAGCCAGCCCCAGAGAAAGGCTTTGTGACCGCCTCGGAGTCGATCGCGGAGGTTCTTGGCTTTGCCGATGTAGAGCAATCCTTCGGTGCGATGTCGAAAGGCGTACAAACCAACTTTAGCAGGAATGGTGTCGAAGTCGCGGCTGAGGGGATGGCATCGATCGAAGGGGGTAAAGGCGAGAGTGTCGAGAATTTGGCGGGCTTCTTGCTGGATGGGGGTGGTCATGGAAATTGGGAGATGGAAGCGGTTATTCCATCCTACAAGCAGAAGCGAGATCCATTTTGGATAGTTCCAAAATGGATCTCGCTTTTATTTTTGGTGAGAGTTAGCGTCGGGCGATCGCTATAATTCCAAATAGCGCTGCAAAATCTCTTGAGCTTGGGAAAATAGCTCGGATTCCAATTGGCCGACTTGCTGTACTAATCTCGTTTTGTCGAAAGTCATGAGATCGACACAGACTAGCAAACTGTCTGCATCTAAACCATTTTGTGGGGATGCGGGTACTAATATTACAGCAGCAGAAATCCGAGGATCGTGAGCACGAGCGGAGGTAAACGGCAAAACAGTCACTTTGCTGCGTCGCTCGTTAAACAACGTACCAGAAATCACTAATGCCGGTCGCGTTTTGCGTATTTCTGTTCCTACTGACGGATCGAATCTAGCTATCCAGATACTTCCCAGTCGGTAATCGCTTGAGCTTGCCATTCCTCATCCCATCCTAAATCTAATTCGTCAATTAGCTTACAAGCTTCTGCTAAAGCTTGGTTTTCTTGTTGTTTTCGCCATTGTTTTAAGAGAGATTCGATCAAAGCACTGGGGTTTGGCGCTTTTTGATTGACGTATGTGAGTAAGTCATCTGGCAAGCTGATAGAGATGTTGCTCATTGGCTAATCAGAATAGTATTTTGGGATCATTTTAGCAATAATTGGCTGAACTGACAATTATTTGTGAGTTGAATGCAAAATAAGGGCGATCGCCCTTCTGAATTGTTAGAAAGGGCGATCGATCTTTTTTGACCGCAGATGGACGCAGATTAACGCGGATGTAAGAAGGGCGATCGATCGTTTGGTGAGTTATGGGCGATCTGCCTTCAGAATATGGGAGAGAAAGGGCGAGGGATCATCCGACTATCTAAGAACTTTATTTTGTGCTTCCCAAAAAGCTTGTAAAGGACTCATTGTTCTTGCTGTTAGTTCATTAATTGCAGCTTTTGCTTGGGTTACACCAGGTGAGAGGACATTTAGAGCTGCATTTTTATCTGATGTCGTTGCAACAGTTAAATGAAGGTGAGGAGCCATCCCTCCTATAATCCCAGGACTACCAATAACTGTTTCCTTAGCAGTCACTGGTTGATCAATTTTACTTTTACCCGATGCTAGATGTAAGTACCACCAAAAACGATTGACACGTTTTCCGTCTACCTTTTCCTGAACACAAATAGCCCTTCCGCTACCAGGTCCATAGTCAGAGATGTCTTGAACAACTATGCCATCAACTGGCGAGTGAATCACATTTGTGGTCGAAGCTGACATATCAATCCCAGAGTGAATCCAACCAACTTTATTGCCTATTTTTGCTTTCTCGATGTAGCCTTTGTCATAAGCATAACCAGCGTCGGATTCGAGCAAGCTACCTTTGAAAATTGCCTTGGAAAGATCAACATACATTTGACGTACTTTTTGACTGCGTTCAATCGTCTGAAGTTCCGAGTATAACTTAGAGTTATTCTTCGGATCTTCTTGATTAGAATAGAGAAAAGAATCACCTGTCTGCAAATCCCACCAACGATCGTCACCTAAGATTGGCTGATTAGGAACAGATATAGATGGCACAGATACAGATGGCTTACCATCTCCTTCTCTGTATGCGATCGCCTTAACGCCATTCCAGGAAATGTAACCCTTCTCAAAGTATTGGATTAGCGTTCCATCCCCTTGGCCCTTTTCTGCACTCTTCGGAGCGCCCAACCAGCCATCCAATCCACCTGTTTTCAAGAATTCCTGACGTATGGCACCATAAAGCGGGAAAGTTCCATTTTTACTGCTAACAATTGACCCTTTGTCAAATGTCTGATAGCTCACGCCATTATAGTTGATGACATCAGAAGTCGGATTGCCCAGTGTTCCTTTAGAATTCTGGAAAACTGGATAAAAATTGCCACCAATCGTGTGCCCGTTGAGAAAAATTGAACTAGGTGGCAGCGTTGGGCTTGGATTGATTGGGCTTGGATTGATTGGGCTTGGATTGATTGGGCTTGGATTGATTGGGCTTGGATTGATTGGGCTTGGATTGATTGGGCTTGAATTAGCTGGAGGCAGTAATGGGGGGTTTCCAGGCGGGTAGCCCTTCGTGTATGCACTCGGTACCCAGTAAGATTTGCCGTTTTGATTTATCCGAAACCACAAAGCATCTGGCTTTTGTGTGGTGAGATCCGGGACTATTTCCCCGTAAGTCCAAGCATCGAAAGTGAAAGTCTGACCTTTAGATCCAATACTCACATTGCTACGATCGTTAAAACTAGGGCTATTGCGTAGATTCACACCAGTAGTTGACCAAATAATCGATGTAAAACTTCCTGTTTTTATGTCATAAGTCGCCCTTTCCCAAGGGGTAACTTTTCCTTCTAAACCCCAAGTTGTCGGACTCAAGAAAGGACTAGGCGTGTAACTTTGCGGCTTTGTTTCCTTCGCCACTTGCACAGCCTTATTCAAATTCACCACCCCAAAACCCGTTTCCTCATCCCATCCGGGCTCCTTCAAATCGATCGCACTTCCAGTCAAAACATCGATAACCTGAGTCACACTCAAAGCAGGATTGCTATCCCAAACCTTAGACAACATTCCCGCCGCCTTAGCTGCGGATGCCGAAGTTCCCGACATTTGACCGACATCATCGCCAACAGTCGATAAAGTCGGATTTTCAATTGTTCCACCGGGCACTAAAATATCCAAACCGTAGCCGTAACTCGAATAATCCGATCGCCCAAAACCATCCGACGAACCAACCGTGATAATATTGTCAAACTCCTGAGAAGATTGACCCAAAACCGACATCACACCGCCGTCATTACCAGCCGCTACAACCAACAGCACCCCATTTTGACGCGCATTTTCCAAAGCCGCACGCTCCCGCGCTGTAAACTCGTAACGAGTAGTAATGCTACCGTCAGCATTCTTTTGAGTTAAATCCAGGGGAAGAAGTGCGATCGCATTCTTCTTCTTTTGTCCCTTCGCTTCACTTACAAAATCAGTTAAAGCTAAATCCCATTCCCCCGAACCAATTGCCCGACTTAGGTAAACATTCGCCCCATCGTTGTAGCCATCAATCCCGATATCATTCCCTTGAATTGCACTTACTAAACCCCAGCTAAACGTGCCGTGTTCGTTCCCTTCTCCAGCATTTAACAACGGGTTGCTGTCTTTGTCGATGCGATCGCGCCCCAAGGTCACTTTAGAATAATCCAAATCGGGATTCTTCGCAGCAAACCCAGTATCGATGATGCCTACAAAAGTGCGATCGACCGTTGGCGCCACACTGATAGGGATAGGCGCTTCAGTGTCGATCGGTTGTTCAATTACAGGCAGTTTTGGGTCGATCTTAGGTGGTTGTGAAGGAGTTGGGGGGGCGATCGGAGGTTTTACTCTTACAGGCGGTGCGATCGCAACTGGCGGTACAACAGCAGGCGGTGTTGTCGCAACTGGCGGTGTTGTCTCAACTGGCGGTACAACAGCAGGTGGCGTTGTCGCAACTGGCGGTACAACAGCAGGCGGTGTTGTCGCAACTGGCGGTGTTGTCGGCGGTACAACAGCAGGCGGTGTTGTCGCAACTGGTGGCGTTGTCACAACTGGTGGCGTTGTCGGCGGTACAACAGCAGGCGGTGTTGTCGCAACTGGCGGTGTTGTCGCAACTGGCGGTGTTGTCGGCGGTACAACAGCAGGCGGTGTTGTCTCAACTGGTGGCGTTGTCGGCGGTACAACAGCAGGCGGTGTTGTCGCAACTGGCGGTACAACAGCAGGCGGTGTTGTCGCAACTGGCGGCATTGTCGGCGGTACAACAACTGGAGGTGTTGTCGGCGGTACAACAACTGGTGGCGTTGTCGCTACAGGCGGAGTTGTCGGCGGTACAACAACTGGCGGAGTTGTCGGCGGTACAACAACTGGTGGCGTTGTCGCTACAGGCGGTGTTGGAGTGACATACTCGATCAATTTCTTGCCGCCATCGAGTTTAGTCCAATCTTTGCTCTTATCGATCACTTTGTCGATCGACACAGCCTTACCAGTCGCACCAGTCAACTTGAAAACTAAATCGTTGTAATCTTTATCAGAACCCCGATCGACTCGCTGATCTTCCATCGCAAATGCCTTGCCGGTGCCAGTCACATCTGCTATTTGACCAAACAAAAAAGCATCATCTGGATTCAGGCTAGATAAAGATAATAACGGACGTTTGTCACCGTCCGCACCCGGATTGTTAAAGATATCTCGCACAGTACCATTTGGTACTAACATCACCGCAAAAGCATCTCCCGGTTTCATCCCAAATTTTTTCGCGCCACTGTACTGTCCCTCGTTATAGTTTTCCTCTCCTAAACCGCCGTTAAATAGCGGATTTGCACCTTCTATGGAGTCAGAAATTACGACGTGACCAAAGGTAGAATTTGTCAGAGCTCGTCTTGCTGATTCTTTGATAAATTCCTCAGAATTAGGATCGAAGTTCTCCATACCTTGTACGCTAAAAATGGCAACTTCACCTTTATAATTGCCGCCGTCATGTAGCCAGTCAAAACCAACTTGACCAGTTGAATCGGGAGTGAAGAAACCGGAGGTAACGCCTAAGCCTGTCAGCGGATCGACTTTTCCGTCTGGGGTTAAAGTAACTTGATAATTTGTATCGCGCGAAGGTGCAGAGATTTTTAGTGCATAATTTGTTGCGCCCAAATTATCGATGCTAAAAGTGCCGGAATTTGTGCCGTTGGTTTCGATATCTTTGACGACTTTTCCCTGAGTGTCGAGAAGCTGCATCCCAACAATGGAACTAAATCCGACCGCCGTAACTCGAAAGCTACCCGGATTCAGCCGATTAAAACGATAGGTGTCTGTGGGGTCAGTTTTACCTGCGAAGTCGATCGAGATATAGTTGTCGCTTAAATTGCCGATCGATATATTAGACATGGTGCACCTTGATTAATCCAATAATTTGGGCTGACATTTATCTATCAGAGGTGCGTCGGAGTTTTTATGCGAAGTTTCTGTTTTTGTAATATAACTTTACACAGAGGGTGGGTCAAACTCGCTGAACTTCCGCCGCTACTTATCTATCTGGAGTGCGTCGGAGTTTTTATGCGAAGTTTCTGTTTTTGTAATATAACTTTACATAGAAGGTACGATCGTCAGAAAAGCCAGTCTTGAACAGGCAAGATGCCTGTTCCACAATCATTATTGGAGAGGCTTAGTGGACTTATTTAACCCACGTAGGTGGGTTTTGTTTGTGTAGGCGCGGTTTCCAACCGCAGGCTAAAAAATCTCCCCAACAATCATTCCCGCCAATATGACAAACCCAACCCAAACATTTTGGCGAAAGATTTCACCGTAAACAGGCTTGGGAATATCGGCTTTTCGCAGTTGACTGTACTGCAAAAACCACAAAATTGCTGCCGCACAAATTGCTATCCAAAAACCGACGTGCAAGTGCAGATTGATTCCCATTGCTGCTAATAAACCTACAGTACCAACAAAGAAAAAACCCACAGCATTAGTTACGTTATCCCCGAAAAAGATAGCGCTAGAATTGACGCCCACACGCAAGTCATCTTCTTTGTCGCTCATTGCGTAAACTGTATCAAATCCCATCGTCCACAAGACTACCGCGCCCCACAGCAACCAAGTTGCTAATTCTAATTTATTGACGGCGGCACTCCAACTAATTAAAACTGCAAATCCCCAGGCAATTGATAACACTAATTGCGGCACGGGAAAAAATCTTTTTGCTAGCGGGTAACAGATAATTACTGGTACGGCGGCGACACACAGCCAGAAACTTAAAGGATTGAGATAAAAAGCGAGAATCGCCGCACAAGCAAAGGAGATTAAGGCAACTCCGATCGCAGTTTGCACTTTTAGGGCGCGGGATGCAAGGGGGCGCGATCGCGTTCTTTCTACTTCCGGGTCGATATCGCGATCCCACAAGTCGTTGATGACGCATCCCGCCGCACTCGTGGCTAAGGTACCCAACACTATCACCCCTACCAATGCGGAGGGCGGCTTTCCGTCTGCTGCTAAAAAGACGGCCCACAGGGCTGGAATCATTAAAATTAGCCTTCCTGCTGGCTTGTCCCATCTCAACAGCCGGATGATAGTAAGTAGTGTAGATTCAGATTGGCGATCGGGCTCTATAAGCATTTCAATTCTAGATTTTAGATTTTTAGCTTTAAATTCTATCAAATTTTAGGCAAAATCACCTACTATAGCGGTTCTCAAAAAAGTGATGTATGTCCCGATGCCCTCTTTGCCCCATGCCCGATGCCCCATGCCCGATGCCCTATGCCCTAATTCCCGATTTTTGCTGATTTAAGATCGCGCCTCACTGGATTCGTGAAATAATTATAAATATCTGTCAACCCCGATACACTCCAATGGTTAATTCACTTGCTGCTGCGGAGTCAAATCGCATTATTGCCGCTATTGATATGGGTACTAACTCGTTTCATATGGTGGTGGCGCGGATCGATCCGAAATTGCCTGCGTTTGCGATTATTGCTAGAGAAAAAGATACGGTTCGGTTGGGTGATTGTGAGGCTAAAACAGGGTGTTTGAAGTCTGAAGTGATGGAAAGGGCGATCGCAACTTTGCGCCGTTTTCAAGATATTGCTAAAACTTTTAATGCTGAACAAGTCATCGCTGTGGCTACCAGTGCGGTTCGAGAAGCGCCTAACGGGCGGGATTTTCTCAAACAAGTTGCTGACGAATTAGACTTGAATGTGAGCTTAATTTCCGGACAAGAAGAAGCGCGGAGAATTTATCTCGGTGTTCTTTCGGGAATGGAATTTAACAATCAATCGCAGGTGATTATTGATATTGGTGGCGGTTCTACTGAGTTAATTTTAGGAGATAGTTCTGAACCGCGCTGTCTCACCAGTACCAAAATTGGTGCTGTGCGCTTAACAGGAGAATTTGTCAAAACTGACCCGATTAGCCGGGAGGAGTTTGCCTATTTGCAAGCTTATATTCGGATTTCGCTGGAAAGACCGATCGACGAATTGCGATCGCAATTCAAGATAGGCGAACATCTGCGCTTGATCGGCACTGCGGGAACCATCGAAACTCTGGCTGCAATTAACGCTCGCGAAAAGTTGGGAACAGTTCCGAGTCCGCTGGCTGGATATCAGTTAAGTTTAAAAGATTTGCGCGAGCTAGTCAATCGTTTCCGCAAACTTTCCTACTCCGAAAGGCTGGCGATTCCCGGAATGTCGGATAAGCGGGCGGAAATTATTCTCGCCGGGGCGTTGATTTTGCAGGAAGCGATGGCATTATTAGGTATGGAATCCCTCACGGTGTGCGATCGATCTTTAAGAGAAGGCGTCATTGTTGACTGGATGCTAAGTCGGGGTTTGATTGAAAACCGATTGCGCTATCAAGGTTCAATCCGCCAGCGCAGTGTTCTGCACATGGCCCAAAAATATCAAGTTAACTTACAACAAAGCGAAAGAACCGCCGAATTTGCACTCAATTTATTCGACCAAACCCAAGGAATTCTGCACAATTGGGGAAGCGAAGAACGCGAGTTGCTGTGGGCGGCATCGATTCTGCATAACAGCGGTTTGTACGTCAGCCATTCGGCGCACCACAAGCATTCTTACTATTTAATTCGCAATGGTGAATTATTGGGATACACTGAAACTGAGATTGAAGTAATTGCCAATATAGCTCGCTATCACCGGAAAAATCCTCCAAAAAAGAAACACGAAAATTTTGTCATTCTCCCGAAAAGATACCGAGAAGTCGTTAGTAAATTGCATCCATTTCTGCGGTTGGCTGTGGCTTTGGATAGGCGGCAGATTGGGGCAATTACTGATTTCAAATGCGAACACCGCCCGGAAGTTCGAGAGTTTCACTTGCGGCTGCAACCGCTCAATCCCGGTGACGATTGTGCTTTGGAACTGTGGAGTTTAGATTATAAAAAGCCGTGTTTTGAGGATGAGTACAATCTGAAATTAGTGGCAACTTTAGAGCCTACTTTGGTGGCAGTTTAAATAGGAGGTAGAGCAACTGTAGGGTGCGTCAGGCAAAAATTATCTGTATGTCGTCAAAACATTTAGTCCTGACGCACCCTACAATAACTAACCGTAGGGTGCGTCAGGCGAAAAAATTAGCAATGTCAGAAAAGATTCAGTCCTGACGCACCCGACAATAACGATAATAACCAACCATAGAGTGCGTCAGCCGAAGATTATCTGTCTGTCCATAACTAACCGTAGGGTGCGTCAGGCGAAAAAATCAGCAATGTCAGAAAACATTCAGTCCTGACGCACCCGACAATAACTAACGACTACTAACTCAATATTATGTCGAACTACCGGAGAGCCACGATACCCGGAGCAACCTACTTTTTCACCCAAGTCACTTATCAAAGAATTCCTTGGCTGTGCAGCGATATTGCTCGGGAATCTTTACGAAAATCCCTGCTCCGAGTCCAGCAACTTTACCCTTTTTCAATTGAGGCAATTGTTTTATTGCCAAATCACATACATTGTATTTGGACACTACCAGAGGGTGATAACAATTATGCAACTCGTTGGCGATTCATTAAAACTTTTGTCACACATGAATGCGCTGATAAATTAGGAATACAAGCCGAAATTAGCCCATCTCGAAAAAAACGGAAAGAAAGAAATCTTTGGCAGCGAAGATTTTGGGAACATTTAATTAGAGATGAAACAGACTATGCTAATCATTGCAATTATATTCATTACAATCCAGTCAAACATGGTTTATGCCAGTCCCCCAAAGATTGGCAATATTCTAGCTTCCATCGATTTGTTGCCCAAAGCATTTATCCTGAAGATTGGGGAGCAAATGACATCCCAGATATTCCGGCACATATTGGTCACGAGTAGTGAGTCCGTAGGGTGCGTCAGGCGAAGATTCTCTGTCTATCGTTCAAAATTTTACAACTGACGCACCCTACAATAACTACAATAACTAACCGTAGGGTGCGTCAGGCGAAGATTCTCTGTCTATCGTTTAAAATTTTTACAACAGACGCACCCTACAATAACTAACCGTAGGGTGCGTCAGCCGAAGATTCTCTGTCTATCGTTTAAAATTTTTACAACAGACGCACCCTACAATGAGTTGCCAATTTCAACATTTTCAACATAAAATAGACAAATGTCAAATCCCTTGCTTTCCCTCAACTACGAACCCGCCCTCGAATCCCTCGGTGGCGACTACTTTGATGAAGTCCCGGCGGCAGATTTTCCGCAGCACATCCTCCGCTTCCGCAACGACCAATTATTGCCGACATTGGGCTTAGATCCGGCACAAGTAACCGACGAAGATTTCATTCAAGCATTCGGCAAATTTCACTGCGTGCGTCCCTTTCTCGCACTCCGCTACCACGGCTATCAATTCAACGAATACAACCCGAATTTAGGCGACGGTAGAGGCTTTTTGTACGGCCAAGTTCGCGGTACTGATGGCAGACTTTACGACTTCGGCACTAAAGGTTCCGGCCGCACTCCCTACTCGCGCAGTGCTGATGGTAGACTCACTCTCAAGGGGGGAGTTCGCGAAGTTTTGGCGGCTGAAGCTTTGCACCGATTGGGAGTTCGCACGTCTCGCTGTTTTAGTTTAGTTGAAACGGGTGATGCTTTGTGGCGGGGCGATGAACCTTCTCCGACGCGATCGTCCGTGATGGTGCGTTTTAGCCACTCTCACATCCGCTTTGGCACTTTTGAAAGGCTAAATTATATCCGTCGCCCGGACTTAATTAAAAAACTTTTAGATTTTGTCATTGAATATTACTATCCTAAACTGCATCTAGAAGCTAGCACTTCTGGTGTTTCATCGGAAGAAAAGTATGCGCTATTTTATGCGGATTTAGTCAAGCGTGTAGCCGAATTGGTCGCTCAGTGGATGGCGGCAGGTTTTTGTCATGCGGTGCTGAATACTGATAATATGTCGATTACTGGTGAAAGTTTTGATTACGGGCCTTTTGCGTTTATTCCGACTTATAATCCGAAGTTTACAGCAGCTTATTTTGACTATTATGGTCTTTATGCTTACGGCAATCAACCGTTTATTTGTCACGGGAATTTGGAGAAGCTTCAGCAACCGCTAGCAGCGGCGATTCCTCAAGCTGATATGGATGCTGCTTTGGCTAAGTTTGGTGGGTATTATAATACTACTTACCGACAGTTGATGCTCAATAGGTTGGGATTTGAGGATTTGTCTGAGGCTGATGGTGATGAGCTTTTGAAGCTGACAATTAAGATGCTGGCGGAGTCTCAAGTTGATTATCATGATTTCTTTTTTCAATTGCGAAGACAGTTTAATCGCACTTGGCGAGATGATGTCAATCAAATTTTTAGCGAGGCCGAAGCGACGGAGTTGTTAGCACCTTGGCGGGAGTTTTATTGTCACGTTTTGCAAAGTTTATCGGCGGATGATATGGATAAGATGGCGGACAGGTTGCGCCAGCACAATCCGGAACAATCGCTGTTGAGGCCGACGATTGAGGCTGTTTGGGAACCGATCGCTCTTGAGGATAATTGGCAACCTTTTTATGATTTGGTTGAGCGAATTCAAAATCCAGAGGGTTAGTAAGGTACGTTGTTGCGCTTCAGCGCTCTTTCTTATATATATGCAAAAGAGCGCTGAAGCGCAACTACGTACCTAAGAATTATTTGAGTTTGTCAATCTCAAATTGTGCGTCTTTGTAACCGCCGGTAAGTCCTTGATCGAGAAAGATTTTGCCTGCTTTCTCGAAATCGCTAATTGCTCCTGCTTTGTCTCCTAACGATCGCCTAACCATGCCTCTACCGTAGTAAGCACCAGCATAATTCGGATTGATCCGAATGGCTTGCACGTAATCGGCGATCGCACTATTGGAATTATTTAACTGCTGGTAAACCTTGGCCCGATTGGCGTAAGCTTCAGCATCGTTGGGATTGAGCCCGATTGCTGCGGTAAAATCGGCGATCGCCCCCTGTGTATCTCCCCCGGCACTGCGAGCTAAACCGCGATTGCTGAAAGCATTATAATCCTTGGGATTTAGTGTTGTCGCTTGAGTGCAATCGGCAATTGCTTTCGGGTAATCCTTCAAATTTAAATAAGCAATACAGCGATTGTTATAGGGAACCCCATCTTCCTCGCTTAGCGAAATTGCCTGAGTGCAATCGTCAATTGCGGCTTGATGAGCTCCTAAATTCAACTGCGTGCTGCAACGATTCGCGTAAGCATCTCCACTCTTGGGATCGATCGCAATTACCTGACTATAATCCGCCAATGCTCCCTGATAATCTCCTAGGTGAAAGCGCGCTCTCCCCCGACTGTACAAAGCATCCACATTCTGAGCATCGAGCTTAATTGCCTCAGTATAATCTCCAATCGCCCCCTGCAAATCGCTGCTCCCAGCCCGAGCCAACCCCCGCGAATGATAAGCTTTAACCAAGTTCGGCTGCAACCGAATTACTTCAGTCAAATCCCCAATAGCCGTCTTGTAATCTTGCATTTCTAAATAAGTCACTCCTCTTTCATAGTAGGCATCAACATCGTTGGGCTGGAGCTTCAAAACCTGAGTGTAATCCTCAATCGCTCCGCGCTTATCGTTGAAATCGCGACGGGCCAGCCCTCGGTTAAAATAAGCCTTAAAATATTGAGGATTGAGAGCGATCGTCTGAGAATAATCGGCAATTGCTTCTTGATATTTTTTTAAATCATAATTAGCATTACCCCGCTGATAAAAACTCTCACCATTGTTAGGATTTAATTGAATTGATTTGTCAAAAGCCTGCAAAGCTGCTGCCGCATCTTGATTGCGAGACTTTGCTACTCCCTTTTCGTAATATTCCTTGGCTTTGATCGGATTCGGGCGGCTGCAATAATTAAACAGAAATACCATAGCAATCGCCCCGCAGCCAGCGAATATCAGCCACCAAAACCGACTTCCCAAACCTGAAGAAAAAGTATTGGAAGACAGTAAGCTCGACGGAGAAATATTTTTATTTTGAGCCGTATTTCCAGGCTCTTGGCGGTGTTTCAGCTTGCTGAGAGCGGCCAAAACTTCCTCAGCCGATGGATAGCGTTTGCTAAATTGGTGGCAGACCATTTTGTCAATTATATTTGCCAGTGCCTGAGAACATTGAGCTCGGTTTCGCCAAACAATTTCCCCAGTGTGAGAAGGACTCGGATCTTGCAATTTTGGCAAATCCGTACCGGGCAAACCAGTGATAGCTTGGATCGCCATCATCCCGACGGCATAGAGGTCGCTGCTAAATTGCGGGTTGCCTTGAAATTGTTCGATCGGCATATAAGCCGGAGTTCCCGTCGCAATGGTGCGCGGAAATTCTGTATCGTACTCGCTGGCGTGATTGGCAACTTCTTTAACCGAGCCGAAGTCAATTAAAACTAATTTGCCGTCTGGTTTGCGGCGGATTAAGTTGGAGGGATTAACATCGCGGTGAATCACTCCCTGAGAGTGTACGAAGGCAAGAACTTTTAACACTTCTTCCAACAGATCCAGCACTCTTTCTTCGCGCCAAGGTTGACCGGCCACAATTTCCCGATTGAGGGCGTGGCCGGGTACAAATTCTTCTACGAGGTAGAATTGATTGCTTTCTTCAAAATAAGCTAGTAAAAAAGGAATTTGATCGTGTTTTCCCAGTTTTTCTAATATTTCTGCTTCTTGTTTAAATAATCGGTAAGCTGTTTTGAGAACTGTGGAAGTGTTGCTGGGAGGGCGCAGTTGTTTGACTACACATTGAGGGTGACCTGGGCGGCGAGTATCGACTGCTAAATAAGTTTGTCCGAAGGCTCCCGAGCTGAGGATTTGGACTACGCGATAACGCCTGTCTAAAAGTTGACCAACCATGTTCATATCGGAATTTGAGAAGTGGTAATTGGTAATTGGTAATTGATAATTGCGAATTGGTAACTGGGAAGGGGGAGTTGGTAATGGGTAATTCGTAATTGGTGATTTTTGCTGTTTCCTTTTTTGTTCTTGATTTTTCATTTTTGCTAATGACATTTGACAGTTGACAGTTGACAGTTGGCAGTTGGCAGTTGACGGTTGACGGTTGACGGTTGACGGTTGACGGTTGATAGTTGGCAGTTGGCAGTTGGCAGTTGGCAGTTGGCAGTTGATAGTTGGCAGTTGATAGTTGATAGTTGGCAGTTAACAGCTTGCCCGAAGAGCGCAAAAGAAGGGTTGACAGTTGAGTGTTTAGGGAGCATCTCTGTTTTGCATTTAATAGTGCGAGCGTCCCCGCTCGCGAGTCCTGGAATAGTCGCGAGCGGGGACGCTCGCACTATAATAAAAAATGCTTTTTTCAAAAATGAGATGCTCCCATTGTTTACCGACTACTGACTACTGACTAATAACGTTCGCGAGCGGGGACGCTCGCGCTAATAACCAATAACCAATAACCAATAACCAATGACTAATGACTAATGACTAATAGTTTATTTAGAATCTTTGATCTGTGCTTGTGCGTTTTGAAAACCATCGGCTCTTCCTTGTTCTAGAAACAGTGTTGCAGCTTTCTGAAAATCCTCGATCGCCCCAGCCCGATCTTTGAGTTGGCGGCGGACGAGACCTCGGCTGTAAAAAGCGCTAGCATTGTTGGGGTTGAGCCGTAGCGACTGAGCGAAATCCTCAACCGCTAAAGGGTAATTTTTGAGTTCTGAGTAAATAGTACCGCGATTGCTGTAAGCTACTGCATCGCTGGGATTGAGCTTAATTGCTTGAGTGAAATCTTCGACGGCCCCCTGCTTGTCTCCCGAAGCCGATCGAGCTAATCCTCGATTGCTGTATGCTTTGGGATTGTTGCTGTTGAGTCCGATCGTCAAACTGCAATCTTCGCTGGCCTTTTGAAATTGCTTTAAATTCAGATGAGCAATGCAGCGGTTGTTGTAAGCTGCCTCATCTTTGGGATCGAGGCGAATTGCTCGGCTGCAATCTTCAATCGCTTTGTCGTAGGTTGCTAAATTTAAGTAAGCGCTGCACCGATTGGTATAAGCATCAGCTTGGTTCGGTTCCAATTCGATCGCCCTACTGTAATCTTCCATCGCTCCTTGATAATCTGCTAGATTAAAGCGCGATCGACCGCGACTGTAGTAAACCCCAGCTTCCTTGGGGCTAATTTGAATCGCTTGGGTAAAATCCGCCATTGCTCCGGTTTTGTCGCCGTTGGCCGATCGAGCTAAACCCCGATTGCTGTATGCTGTAGCATCGTTGGGATTGAGCCGAATTGCTTGAGTGTAGTCTTCAATTGCCGCGCGGTAGTCTGCCAAATCGTAATAGGCTAAACCCCGCTGATAATATATGTCACCGTTGTTAGGATTGAGCCGCAATACTTGGGTAAAATCTTCCACAGCCCCCCGCTTGTCGCCGGTGTCGCGGCGGGCGAGAGCTCGATTGTAGATGGCTTTGGTGTGGCTGGGATTGACTTTAAGTGCTTGGGTGTAATCGGCAATTGCTTGCTCGGTGGCGCCCATGTCGTAGCGAGCGTTAGCCCGCTTGTAGAAAGTTTCGGCATCGCTGGAATTGAGGGCGATCGCTTGAGTATAATCGGCGATCGCGCCTGTTTTGTCACCTTGCTGCGCCTTCGCAACACCGCGGGCGAACAATTCTTTTGCTCTCGCCGGACTTTGACTGTGCCAAAAGTAAATTATCAGTGCTGTCAAGATCGAAGCTGCGGCTATGGCTGCAAACAGCAACAGTCTGGTTGGGCGCTGTCTCGGCTGCAATTGACTTATAGCGTCGGTGATGATGGTGGCTGGCGATCGCCCAGCCTCCCATTTTACAGCGATTTGTTGGAGGTCTGCCAAAACTTCGGCGGCTTCCTGATATCGTTCCTCGTAGTTTGAGAGTGCCATTCGATCGATAATATCTGCTAGGCCTGCCGAACAAGTCGCCCGATCGCGCCAGGAAATTTCGCCTTTGTGTTGTAAGGCACTTAGTTCCTTCGGTGAGAGTCCCGTTACCGCAAGCTGGGCGATCGTACCTAGAGCGTAAATGTCGCTATTGTAGCGGGGGTTGCCTTGCGATTGCTCGATCGGCACATATAATGTTTCAGCAGCTAACTCCGGTTTTTTTCCCAAAGGCTTTTTAACAGAATTTGGGGATGTTGGCGCCAACAAATGAGAATTAACGAGCTCCGGGTTAATTTCTTTGTCTAAGCTAAAGTCAATCAACACAAATTTGCCGTCTGACTCGCGTCGAATTGTTCTGTCTGGTTGAATTCGGCGGTGAATGAAACCGTTGGAGTGTATAAACACCAAAACTTCTAATATGGATGATAGCAAAGCAATTACTTCGTCTTCAGCCCAAGGTTCACCAGGTATAAATTCTTGGCTTAAAGGTTGACCGGCAATAAATTCTTCTATTAAGTATAAACTTTGGTTTTCCTCAAAATACGCCAACAATTCGGGGATTTTGTCGTGTTTGCCCAATTTTTCTATTATTTCTGCATTTCTTTGAAATATAATTTTGACTAATTCTGGAGTTTGCGAACTGGTGCCGAGGAGCCGCATTTCTCTAACCGTGCATTGCGGATACCCGGGACGGTGAGTATCTGCTGCTATATAAGTTTTTCCCACTTCACTTGAGTCTGTGACTTTAATGATGCGGTAACGTCTGTCGAGAAGTTGACCAATCATGCTCTGCCCTCTACCCTGTTAATGTTCGATTATCGCATACAATCATAAAAACAATACGGGATGCGGGAAACGAGCGAGACTTCAGTCCTGAGAGGGAAGCGGCACGAGGGAATGAGAGTCCCCGTCTTCTTTCTTTCTTTCTTTCTTTCTTTCTTTCTAAATTTTGTTGATGAACCTTGAGATATCTAGTATAATAGCTGAAAGCAGACAAGTCAACCAATATTCAGGAAAACAGAGGTGAATAAAACCAAAAAAACAATGGGAGTTCAGCAAATATTACTGTCTCCAACCAAAGAAGTTCAAGCCTTGTTAGAGTATCTCTGTCAACAATCAGGTAAACTGTATAACAGTGGTGTTTATTTAGCTCGTCAGATTTTTTTCAAAACAGGAAAATTGTTGACTGGAAAATTTGACTTATCTTTTGAACCATCAGTTACAAAATCAATGGTTGCTAAATCATTGCCATCAACACCAATGCAGCAAACATTGATGTCAGTAACAGAAGCCTTCAAATCTTTTAAATAATTAAGAGATTTATATATCAAAGGTCAATTACATTTTAACCCCAAGCCACCGGGATACCTGAAAAACTCTAAGTTGTTTAAAGTAGCTTATCCCAATTCTGGAGGTTTAAGACCAAAACTTGTTGGCAATCAGTTAAGGTTTTCCTTGGGTTTAACAGTAAGGCGATGGTTTGGAGTTTCTGAATTCTTTTTGCCTATGCCATCGAATCTTGATTTTTCTCAAGTGAAAGAGTTTACAATTCTCCCGAAAAATGGTTATTTTTACCTGGAAATGTCCTACGAGGTTGAAAAACAACAACATAATTTAGACATTGGTCAAGCATTGTCAATTGACTTAGGAACTTCTGACAATTTAGCAGCTTGTGTCGATACGCTGGGAAACTCTTTATTGATTGATTCTCGTGCAATGAAAGCGATGAATCAATTGTGGAACAAGAAAGTAGCAACTAGAAAAGAAGGAAAACCAGAAGGTTACTGGGATAATTGGCTAGACCGTGTAACTCGCAAACGCAATCACCAAATGCGTGATGGCATCAATAAATCTGCAAAGTTAATTGTCAACCATTGTCTGAAATACGGAATTGGCACACTGATAGTTGGGTGGAATGAAGGCTTTAAGTCTAACAGTAATCTCGGTAAACTGAACAATCAAAAATTTGTTCAAATGCCTTTAGGTAAGCTAAAAAATAGGTTGAAAGAACTGTGCGATTTGCACGGAATCAGATTTCTTAAAACCGAAGAAGCATATACTTCAAAAGCTAGTTTTCTTGATGGTGACTCCCTACCCAAATATGGTCAAAAACCAACTGGGTGGAAAGCATCTGGAAAGCGGATTAAACGTGGCTTATATCAGTCAGATAATGGCATAATTGTGAATGCAGACTTAAATGGTGCTGCCAAGTGCGATTCGTTCAGTCGAAACCGAGAAATCGGGGGATGACTGGCTTCTACAGGGTAATCCATCAGG
>NZ_JAEQDD010000080.1:0-43698 GCF_020737885.1 Microcoleus sp. PH2017_34_RAT_O_A
GACTTGAATGTCAGCGGAATGCTGGCAAATCACAAGCTGGCTGGGGCAATATCCGACTTAGGTTTTTACGAATTCAGGCGACAGTTAGAGTATAAATGCAAAATGTATGGCTCCCAATTAGTGCTGGTAGATCGATGGTTTCCCAGTTCTAAGATTTGTGCTAATTGCGGGCATAAAAAAGATATGCCACTCAGCGTTCGGACTTATGATTGTCCTGCTTGTGGTCTGTCGGTAGACCGCGATCTTAATGCCAGTTTAAATATTTTAAATTGGGAACCCAAGGCTATTGGGGGATAGCCTGCTTATCTTGGGATGGCCGACCACCCAATAGCGCAGGAAGTGAACTCTTTCATTGTAGCTAAAGATGGCTTTAGTTAAGTTTGGGTAAGTTTTACGAAGCAGGAAAAGATTGATACTTTAACAGACCAGGAGGATTTGAGCGGCAAGGAAGATCGATCGATATGATATATGATGCGATCGTGAATTGCATAATAATTGATTGTCCGCGTTTCTCCCTGTCATCGTTGTAGAATCTACGGTCAAATATGATTTACATTCCGTTTTGACGGTGTTAAGCCTAGCGGCCGAATTACTACGCCTTCTATCTATTTTACCTATCGGGTTATTGAGATTACTTTTGGTTGTAGACTACAATCCGATCTACCTCTCATTAATGCCTTCTTTTCTAGAGTCTGATTGATTGGCAGACTTCGTAGCTAAGCAGGGTTCCCAACTATAGAGGACATAAATCAACAACTGAATCTAAATAAAAGTCCAGCATCTCAAAAACTTGAAAGTCCATAAATGATTAGACTTAAAGAGATAATTGTTTAATCTTTGCAATACGCCTATCATGTCCAAAATCATCTCTGTCCACTCTTACCGGGGTGGCACTGGCAAATCTAACATGACTGCAAACCTGGCATCTATTATCGCTCGCGGCGGAAACAGGGTCGCCATTGTGGACACAGACATTCAATCGCCCGGGATTCACGTGCTGTTCGGTTTCAGCGAGAACAACATGGATCGCTGCCTCAACGATTACCTGTGGGGCAGGTGTCCGATCTCGGATACGGCTTACAATGTGAGTTCGCTGCTGCCAAAATTAGCCCGTAACGGCAGCCTCTATCTGATTCCTTCGAGCATTAAAGCAGGGGAGATAGCGCGAGTTTTGCGGGAAGGCTACGACGTGGGACTGCTTACCGACGGCTTTCAAGAACTGATCGACGTTCTGAACTTAGACTACCTATTTATTGACACGCACCCAGGACTCAACGAAGAAACCCTTCTCAGCATCACGATTTCGGATATCCTGCTGCTGATTCTGCGTCCGGATCAGCAAGATTTTCAGGGAACGGCTGTCACGGTAGATGTGGCCCGCAAATTAGAAGTTCCCAAGATTTTGATCGCGATCAACAAAGCGCCAGAATCCTTGGATTTCGAGGATTTGAAGCAGCAAGTAGAGAGTATTTACAACATCCCAGTTGGAGGGGTGCTGCCCCACAGCGACAAGATGATGCTGTTAGCCAGCAAGGGGGTGTTTGCCCTGCACTTCCCTAAAGACCCTCTAACTCAAGTGGTGGAAGGGATTGCCAAGCAGATTTTGGGATAATTTGGTGTAAGGACAGCGGATCAAGGTTGACGAGAGCGAGTTGCAGTCTCAATTACTGGGGCGCGATGTCCTGCAAGCGCGATCGCTCCTTGCTGTGGAGGAACTTTTTCGGCGACAATATTTGCTTGAGGAGTCAGGAGAATGGCGACAAAATGAGATACAAATAGATTATGAGAATTTGTTAAAAAACTTTAGGAGGAGAACTCATGGATTTTGACTGGCGCATACTAATAGTATTGAGTCCGGTTTTGTTGGCGGGCGGCTGGGCTGCTTACAATGTCGGCACTATAGCTCTCAAACAAGTTGAGAAATTGTTGAACAAGGAAACTTAAGCTCAGCATTTTCACCGTAATTTTGCAGCCGACTGTTTGTTGAGATACAAAAACAGTCGGCTGATTTGTGCATTGGCTCTCAGGAGCAGGAGGGCTAATGCCATTTTGGATTATCAATGACCCCGCCCAAAAACCTGTACAAGCCCCTGAAGCTATGAGTGTGCAGAAAACCAAAAATTTTAGACTCCTGTTTCTGCTCCGGTGATGAATATGTGGAGTAAAGCTAAAGTCTAAAACTTGTTCGCTCGCTCCGGTCGAAGAATCTAAAATCTAAAATCGGATCGCTTACTGCATCAGGGTTTGGAACGCGGACATATAGTTGCATCCTGTTTGGGAACTTGTTTGATGTTTGGCCCGGAGATCGCAATGTACGACTCCAGACAGATAGAGCGAAAGCCACTTAAAAGTTATAAATAAACTTGTGCATAAACTGGGTGCGATCGCCTCAGCATTTGTGATGAGATTGCGACACAAATATTTAGCCACGTTCCAGCAGAAAATATGAGACAATCGCAAAAGTATTTGCCCTGAAAATCGCCCTACAAACTGCGAAGTTTAACCTCTAGGGAATATCGGTCAAATTGTCAATGTTTAACTCCTATATCTTTAGATAGATTATGCTTTTTCCCCGAGCTAGCGGCATTTTACTCCACCCGACATCTTTTCCCAGCCGATTTGGTGTTGGGGATATGGGAATAGAAGCATATCGCTTTATTGACTTTTTAGTAGAGAGCGACCAGCAATACTGGCAGATATTGCCGCTGGGCCCGACTGGATACGGCAATTCTCCTTATTCGTGCTATTCAGCAATGGCAGGAAATCCGCTGATGCTGAGCCCGGAAATTCTGCGGGACGAGCAATTGCTCAGCGATGAAGATTTAGCTCATTCGCCGGAATTTCCCCTGGATACAGTAGAATTCGATCGCGCGATCGCACACAAAATACCCCTGCTCAAAAAAGCCTGCGAAAACTTCAAAGCGAAAGCATCGCCGGTGCAGCAAAGAGAATTCTCGGCTTTTTGCGAGAGCAAAGCGAGTTGGCTGGAAGATTATGCCTTATTTATGGCACTAAAAGACAGCTTCAACGGCACGAGCTGGCACACTTGGGAACCAGAAATTGCACAGCGCCAACCGGAGGCGCTAGACAAGTGGCGGCAGGAGCTACATAATGAGATTTATTACTACAAATACGTGCAGTTCGAGTTTTTCCGCCAGTGGACTGAGTTGAAACGCTATGCGAACCTGCGCGACATTAAAATTATTGGTGACATTCCGATTTATGTCGCTCACGACAGTGCTGATGTGTGGTCGCATCCGGACTTGTTTTGTTTGGATGAAGCAACTGGAGAACCAGCTTTGATGGCGGGAGTTCCGCCGGATTACTTCAGCGCAACAGGTCAATTGTGGGGCAATCCTGTTTACAATTGGGAGGCTTTGGAAGCAACTAATTTTCAGTGGTGGGTGCAGCGTTTTGAGGCGATTTTCGCTTATGTAGATGTGACTCGGATTGACCACTTTCGAGGATTTGATGCTTACTGGGCGGTGAAGCGCGGGCAGGAAACTGCGATCGACGGAGAGTGGATTAATGCGCCGGGAACGGCTTTGTTTGAGGTAATTAACGAGAAGTTCGGCAATTTGCCGATTATCGCTGAGGATTTGGGGGTAATTACTCCGGAAGTGGAAGCTTTGCGCGATCGGTTTGAGTTTCCCGGAATGAAGATTTTGCAGTTTGCTTTCGGTGCGGGGCCTGGCGATCCTTTTTTGCCTTTCAATTATGTTCGTAACTGTGTAGTTTACACCGGTACCCACGACAACGACACGACTGTTGGCTGGTTCAATCAACTGCAAAACTACGAAAGAGATGAGGTTTTGCGTTATTTGGGCTGCATCGATCCCCAAGGAATTCACTGGTCTTTAATCCGCATGGGTTGGTTTTCTATTGCTAATTTGGCGATCGTGCCCTTTCAAGATTTGTTGGGTTTGGATACCGACGCGCGGATGAATTTTCCGGGGAAAGCAGAGGGAAATTGGGGCTGGCGGTATCGGCGCGAAGCTTTGAATTGGGAGGTGCGCGATCGGCTCAAAACCATGACTTACATCTGCGGGCGCGCTCCCCAGAAAAATTGAAAATTGGGAATTGGGCATTGGGAATTGGGCATAGGGCATAGGGCATAGGGCATTGGTTATTAGAGAAACGACTAACTACTAACGACTAACTATTAACTATTAACTATGTCCCATGCCCAATGCCCGATGCCCTATGCCCGATTATCCTTCATTTTTGGGCTTTGCTGAAGGCTTGAGTTCGTCGGCGGTAAAAACAACTTGTTTGGCAACTCCAGATTCTCCGAGTTGTTCGGCTTGTCCGTTATTCACAGCAATCATTACACCGCCGGCGTTACCAGCTAGAACTACCAATTTGTTTTGGGCCTGCCAGGTGCGGACAGTTCCTGAAGGCAAAGTTCCCTCAAACTCGGGTTTGCCATCAACTTCAATCTTCATCCATGATTCGTCTTTTAAACTGACGTTAACCATGACTGGTTTATTGCCAGATTTATCTAAACTTTGACCTGTTCTTGTTGCTTCCACAGCATCGTAACTATCGGCTTTCTGATTTTTTGAGGCGCTCTGGGCTAAACGAGCTTGTTCTTGCTCAAGAGCTAGTTCTTTGGTTCCCGTACCGTTTTTTGTTGTCAGAGAACCGCCCATCAACTGAGATAAGACATTGACTGAACAGATAATTAGAAATGTGTAAAAAAGGTACAGGTGCATCGGCCGCAATTGTGGCCCATTCTGCCAGGATAGCTTGGTGGTCGATCGCGGTGGCGGTTCGATCGGGAAAAAGTCGGCAAACTGAGTTCCGTCCAAACCCATTGCTTCGGCGTACCGCTTGATCAAACCTTGAGTGTAGACGGGTTCGGGGAGTTGGTCGAGTTGGCCGTCTTCGATGGCTTGCAGCAGATTCCGCCGAATCATGGTTACGACAGCTACTCTGTCCAAAGAAATCGACTGCTGTTCGCGGTACTCCCGGAGTTGAGATCCTATTGCCGCTAATTTCTTCTGAGGAGTTTCTGGCTCTTGGGAGTGCAGTTTCTTCTTAGTTATTTGGGAGAATAAAAACAATAAATTCTTTGTCATATGCTGTGCTCCTGGGGATTCACTGGCACGCTTATTGATGTTAGGTTGACTAGATTCCATAAAAAAATAATTTCTGAATCTTCTAGGGGTCGGTAGCAGCCCGGTGCCAATATCGGCCCTGCGGGGGGCTGCAATTGAATCGGGCCAATGGCTGTGCGGTGCAGGCGCACCACTGGATATCCCAACTGCTCGGCGGTGCGCCGAATCTGTCGGTTTCTCCCTTCTGATAGAATTACTTCTAACAGAGTTTGGTCTCGCGCGCGATCGATAACTCTAACTTTCGCGGGTAATGTTTTTCTACCGGACAAGATAATGCCCTGACGCCACGCTTGTAGTATGGGTTCCGGGGGATCGCCGAGCACCCAAACTTGATAAGTTTTGGCGATCGAGTGACGCGGATGGGTCAAACAAAATGTCAGCTTACCATCATTGGTGAGCAATAGGGCGCCTGTGGAATCTGCATCTAAGCGTCCTACGGGATGGATGCCTTGACCAGATCGCAGTTTGGGCGGCAGCAAGTCGAGAACTTTCGATCGCGCCCTGGGATCGCTGCAAGTAGAAACTACGCCTGCGGGTTTGTTGAGCAACAGATAGACCTCTGCCGGTCTATCTGTTGGTTTCACTGGGACTCCATCGACTTCGATGAAATCGCGATCGGGATTCGCCTTTTGTCCTAAACGAACAATATTGCCATTAACCCGGACTCGTCCAGCTACAATCATCTGTTCTGCAAGACGGCGAGAGGCAATGCCCCACTGGGCGAGGATTTTTTGCAGCCTTTCATCAGACATGACGGGAATGTGGAAAGCCCCAACACCCGAGCGGTGGAGGGAGGAAATACGACACGGTTAATGGATTAACCGATGCTACCAATGTTCAATTCCTGGTTGGGAAGAAATTCTAATGTTTGCTAACCAATCCTTGCAGGGCGTTGCGCCTGGTGCAGATTGTCCTTATGGCATAACCCTGAATGTTGTGCAAAAACTACGAGGAAAAGACTCGCGGGAGGCTATTGCCTGCACCGTTGGTTTGTTGCTGATTTAAAATGTGTGGGTCTGACACGACCATTAACTAACACTACCATAAAACCGGTACTGCTGGTTAATTTTATACGCTCGATCGCGAAATTTCCCTCGGGATCGCACAACTGGCAAACTCAGGAGAAAGCCTGAGGGGGGAAGGGTGAGATTTTTTCTGCTTCAGGCGTTGCTGATGTCTGATTTCGGCTTCTGGAGTATGTCACGAGGTGGGTTCATCAACCCGTTCTTAGGGAAAATCCGAGGTTGAGGGCGATATTTCTTTGTATAAACCGGGTTTGTGAGACGGGATGCGCTCGTTAATAGTTAAATTTTTGTGTTTGAATATTAAGGTTTGTAATTTTCAAATTGTTTATGACTGTCGATCGCCACTCTCTTTTATTTGACAATATAGCTACTGCGGCCAGCTCTGGTGGGACTGCCAACCTCGACGAGGAAGGGGAGACACCGCCGCCGAGCCAAGGCAGCCGGATCGCAAGTTCGGTGCTGTCTCCGGCGGTGCAGTTGTTGCTGCGATCGCAAGTTCAGCAAGTTGACGAGTTGAAGGTGAAAATTGAGGGGAGCGATCGACAAATTTTCAGCGGTGCAATCCCCAAAGTAACGGCAGCGGCTCGCGGTGCCGTGTATAAAGGATTACACCTAACAGAAGTTGCCCTAGAGGGCTGTGGGATTCGCATCAACCTCGGTCAAGCTCTCAAAGGCAAACCACTGCGCCTGCTCGAATCGGTTCCCGTGACTGGCGTTTTGAGGCTCAATCAAGCGGATTTGAATGCGTCCCTAAAAGCGCCTTTGCTGGCGGATGCTTTGAGTGAATTTTTGCTGCCAATGTTGCCGCTGACAGATAGCGAAAAGTCGCTGAAGTTGGAAAATTCGCAGATCGAAATTGAGGCGGGGAAGTTGACGCTGGTGGCGACAATTTTGCGCGCTGGGGGTACGCAAATTCCTGTTGTATTGCGGACTGGTTTGCGGATTGCTAGCGGTCGCGAATTGATGTTTGAAGTACCGGAAATCGAAGTCAATGGAGAAATCAAGAGCAGTGATTTCAAGGATTTTAAAATTGATTTCGGACAGGAAGTTGCAATTGATGAGTTGATTTTGAGTCCGGGGGAGATTGTTTGTCGGGGTTCAATTAGAGTTTTGCCTTAAAGGAGAAGGGAAGATGTTTTGAGTCTGCAAACTTGAATTGCATAAATCTTTGATTGATAACTCAACCGCAGATTTAAGGCAGATCGACGGAGATGGACGCAGATAAATTTCAAGAGAGGAAAGTTTGCGAGTGCAATCTTGTTTTGTGAGATTGCTTTCTGCGCGGATGATTGCATCGCGTGCGTGACTCGCAACGGTAACTCTGGGATGAGTTAAGAGTTATCAATGACCAATGACCAATTAGCGGGCGATGAGATAAGAGTCGATCGCGGGCAATAACAAAGTCACAAAATAGTAGACTAAGGGTGCGGTAAAAACATAACTGTCAGTGCGATCGAGAATGCCGCCGTGACCGGGAATCAACTGTCCCGAATCCTTAACGCCGGCGTCTCGTTTCATCATCGACTCAGTTAAATCTCCCAACAAGCTAGCAACGCCAATCAACAGACCAAAAGCTGCCCCAGTATACGGCCACCCCGGCCATTGTAAGTACCAAGACCAGGCGGCGGCCACGGCGATACTGCCGCAAACTCCAAATACGGCACCTTCAACGGTTTTTTTAGGGCTGATGTGGGAGAGGCTAGTGCGGCCGAAGAATTTGCCGACAAAATAAGCGCCAATGTCAGCGGCCCAGATGCAGAGGAAAGCCACCAGCAGCGAAGTCAATCCTAAAGATATGCTGCTGGAACTTGTCCAAGACTGGGACGAGTAAATGTTAACGGGCAAATTGCTTGCTACTAATTGCGAAAATTGGGTTGTAGCCACATTGGCAGGATCGAGTCCGACTCGCAGCCGTATCCAATAGCTGGGCAAATAGCCGCCGTAGAACAATCCTAAAATAGAAGCGGCAATATCGGCGATCGTCGATAACTTCGGTTGGAACAACAGATAGAAACAGATGAAAGTTCCGGCTAAGGGGAACATGGCGTCTACGAGTTGAGGCGCCAGGGCGGCAGTAATCAGCAGAATTTGACTGACAACTAAGGTGGTTTTGCCAGCAGGTGCAATGCCCTTAGCTCGGGCTAACTGAAAATATTCCAATTGACCTAGGTACACGATGACGCCAAAGCCGAGGGTGAAGTACCATCCCCCCATAATAATCATTCCCAAAGCAAGGACGATCGCAACTATTCCACTCAGGATACGAGACCAAGGCATAAAATGAATTTCTCACAGGAGACGGCAGGTCAGTCGATTTTAGATTTTAGATTTTAGATTTTAGATTTTAGATTTAGTCCACAGATGAATCTGGGGGTTGGAACTATGGTCTAAAATTTTGTTTTTTGGGCGGGCTCGGTCGATTTGGGATGCAAGGATACAAGGATACAAGGATACAAGGATGGTTAAGGCACAGGTTCGTCCCCCATCCTCAACCGGCGATCCAAAATTTCAACTCAGGCGATCGCTCCAGCTAAGGTCGGCCTTATTATAAGTATTATGAACGTTAAGCTAACGTAAAAAAGGTTAAGAATTGCATTTAATGTTTGATTCTCAGTGATACAGCCTCCGGGCCCACATCACCATCTTTGATGTGGTGTGGGAATATTTCCGTCTAAGGACTAATGACTGATGACTAATGACTAACGACTAATCCAACTTTTCACCGCTGAGAATAAAGATGGGATTGACGGCGGCAAAGGTTTGACTCAAGCCCCGAGTCTCCAAGCGGTTGACGGCGGACTGGACTACCTCGATGTTGCGGACTTGCAACTCGGCGAAGCTTTCGGAAAGGGCGTAAAGATTCTCTAAATTCGAGGCTGTGGCGACAACTCGACCCTGTGGGCGCAAGTGTCGCCAGACTTCCTTGAGAATCATTTTAATCGGGCGCCCTCCTTCGATGCAGACTCGGTGGGGGTGTTCGGGGAGATTTTCGAGGCATTCAGGGGCGCTACCTTCGATGACTTCTACGTTTTTGATCTCGAATCGATCGCAATTTCGGCGAATCAAGCTTGCTACTTCTTCATCCCTTTCGATGGCGATAATGCGACCTTTGGGACACAGCAAACCTGTTTCTACGGCGATGGTACCAGTACCTGCACCGATGTCCCACACCACTGAATCTGCTTGCAGCCGCAGGTGGGAGAGTAACAGCAGTCGGACTTCTCGCTTACTCATGGGAATTCCCGGTAAACGTTCAAATAAATCGTCTGGGATACCAGGAGTGACGTAGGGCCAAAGCATAGTTGTATTTTTAATGGAAGGAAGAAGGAAGAAGGAAGAAGGAAGAGGGAAAAGGGAAGAGGGAAGATTTTTCCCATTTCCTACTATCCCTCATTTCCCACTATCCCCAAGTCTTAATATTTACTTTCGCACAACCCTGAGAGTTTGGAGGCGGGGATCGCTGCAACCTGTGATTTTGCCGCCGGCTGCAAGGATGTGTTGCAGGTAGTCAAGGGCTTGTGAGGTAATGATTTCACCGGGCATCAAAACTGGTATTCCTGGCGGGTAGGGACAGATGAGTTCGGCACTGAGTCGATCGACTGCTTGGTCTATTCCTACGGTTTCCGCCGGGGAAAAAAAGGCCTCGCGGGGGCAGAGAGAGGGAGTGGGAAATCCTAACAGAGATCTTGCACCATTCTCAAGAACAGGCAAGATGCCTGTTCCACAAAGAGTGAATTTTCTTGTGGGGTGGGCATCTTGCCCGCCCCCGGTTGTACCGGCGTCGTCCCCGTGCCCGCCTCCTAAATTGTGAGTTAAATTCTGGAAACCTTTAACCAGATTGTCAATATCTGATGCTGTATTTCCCAAGCTGATAATAAATGTTAAATGCTGCGGCATTGGTAATTCTGCGGTGACTGCGAGTTGCGAGTGGAGAATTTCATCAGCCGCAAATCCTGTTATTCCTAAATCGGATACTTTTACTGTTAGCCTGGTTCTGTCTAGTGCGACAAAACCGGGCGTATTTAACGGTTCTAAAACTGATAAGCCGGGAATTTGACTAATGTGCGATCGCGCTTTTGCAGCTAAATCTAAAGTTTGCATCATTAACTCCTTCCCGTGGAGTGCGATTTGTTGGCGGGCGGCGTCTAATGATGCTAATAATAAGTAGCTGGGACTGGTGGATTGTACAAGCTGCAATGCCCTATTTAATTTTTGAATATCTATGCGATCGCCCTTGACGTGCAACATCGATGCTTGAGTCATTGCACTGAGGGTTTTGTGGATTGATTGTACTGTTAAATCTGCCCCGGCGGATAGGGCTGGTTCTGGTAAGTCTGGATGAAAGTTAAAGTGGGCGCCGTGGGCTTCGTCTACTAATAACGGGATGTTGTATTGATGGGTAATTTTGGCGATCGCCCGCAAATCTCCACAAACGCCGTGATAAGTAGGGTAGACGACCATTACTGCTTTTGCGTCGGGATGTTGTTTTAGGGCTGCTGCTGCTGCTTCTGGGGTGATGCTGTTGGCAATATCCCAATCCGGGTTGTATTCGGGATTGACAAAAATGGGAATTGCACCGGATAAAATCAAACCAGAAATTGCCGATTGATGGATGTTTCGAGGCAAGATAATTTTATCTCCCGGCCCGCAAGTCGCGACAATTGCCGCCATGATTCCGCAAGTCGAACCGTTTGCTAAAAACCGAGTATGTTCGGCGCCAAAAGCCGAAGCCGCTAAATTTTGAGCTTCGGCAATTACGCCCTCTGGATTAAACAGATTATCTAATTCTGGCAATTCGGGCAAATCTGAGCGAAATACTGCGGCCCCGAATAAGTCAACTAACGGTTGAGAAATGCCTTGTCCGCGTTTGTGTCCGGGGGCGTAGAATGGGCTGTGATGGTGGTTGGTGCGATCGCGCAGCGCATCTAATAGGGGAGTTTGTTGTTGAGGGTTTGCTGGTGACACACTTATACCATTTTAAATTTTAGATTTGAGATTTGAGATTGGGGATGACTCACTGGATCTTCCCTAATACTCAAGGCATAATTTTAGGCGGACGTAACAGTGAATTATGGTTATTTAGATAGATGTGTTAGGCGCTGTTTTTTTTTTAATATATATAGACTCGTTCATAAATATTTGATTGCGAGTTCAACCGCAGATGAAGGCAGATAGACGCAAATAGACGCAGATAAATTTAAGGTATTTTTCAAGTCTGTTAACTCTAATTAACCAATACCACAAATCAGTTGTTTTTGTTTTAAAAGATAGCTGGAATTGGTGACCAATTGTTTTTTTAACATCTCTATTAGCTGAGCTAAACACTAACATGATTTATCCCACTCCCGATCCGCTTCCAGGCCCGCAAATTCCCGCTACTGAACCGGGGCTACCAGAGATTCCTTCATCGCCACCGATTCCCAGCCCTGTACCGGAGCCCGTACCTGCGCCAATTCCGCAGCCAATTCCCGAACCGGTGCCGGAAACAGTACCCTCTCCGATTCCCCAGACTGTACCCTCGCCGATTCCTCAGACAATCCCCGAACCTGTTTAAATGATGTTTTAGTTGAAAGTGAAGTTTAACAGAATTTGTAAGGTCGATCGCCCAAACCGAGTTTCTTGCCCAGGACCCAATTTGTTGATAAATAAGGGACAGGGAGAGGTTTCGGGCGATCGCTTTTTTGGGAAACCACTTGTGAACCGTTCAGCCATCTACCTCAAGTTAGATATTTAGCCGAACACAGGCTTGAGATTTGGGGTGGCTTGTCCAATATATTGCGGATACTTATGATATTTTGAAACAGTGATATGTTTCTAAATAGCTATGCTTACCGCCGGAATTGTCGGACTGC
The DNA here is from genome assembly GCF_020737885.1 of Microcoleus sp. PH2017_34_RAT_O_A. Taxonomy (NCBI): domain Bacteria; kingdom Bacillati; phylum Cyanobacteriota; class Cyanophyceae; order Oscillatoriales; family Microcoleaceae; genus Microcoleus; species Microcoleus sp. PH2017_34_RAT_O_A. The sequence goes on from NZ_JAEQDD010000080.1 coordinate 11,998, forward strand.
CTAATGTTGGCAAATCTACTCTGTTTAATGCTTTGGTGGCTAATGCCAAAGCGACTGCTGCTAATTTTCCTTTTTGTACGATCGAGCCAAATACTGGTATCGTGGCAGTACCCGACGAACGGTTGAAGGTGCTGAGCAATATTTCCAATTCTGTGCAAACTGTGCCCACGCGGATGGAGTTTGTCGATATTGCAGGTTTGGTGAAGGGTGCGAGTCAGGGCGAAGGGCTGGGAAATCAGTTTTTGTCTCACATTCGGGCTGTAGATGCGATCGTCCATGTTGTCCGCTGTTTTGACAATGATGATATCATTCACGTTTCCGGTTCTGTCGATCCCCAGCGAGATATTGACATTATCAATCTCGAATTAATTTTAGCAGATTTAGCTCAAATTGAACGCCGACTCGATCGCACTCGCAAACAAGCCCGCAACAACAAGGAAGCTCAAGCAGAAGTAAACGTCCTTGAAAAATTGGTCGTGGTTTTGAATGCAGAAAAACCAGTACGCCAGACCAGTTTAACTGACGAAGAAGCAGAATTAGTTAAAGGTTTAGAATTGTTAACAAACAAGCCGATCATCTATGCAGCGAACGTGTCTGAAGACGAATTGGGAACCGGAAATAGCTATGTCGAACAAGTCCGGGAAATAGCAGAAGCAGAAAATGCTAAGGTTGTCATAGTTTCGGCGCAAGTTGAGTCAGAATTGGTAGAACTACCAGAGGAAGAACGAGCTGATTTCCTCGAATCTCTGGGGGTAACAGAAGGTGGCTTAAAATCTTTGATTCGAGCTACTTACGAATTATTGGGTTTGCGGACTTATTTCACTAGCGGGCCGAAGGAAACTCGCGCTTGGACGATTATCGCAGGAATGTTAGCGCCACAAGCTGCGGGGGTAATTCACTCTGATTTTGAGCGGGGTTTCATCCGGGCCGAAACTGTAGCTTATGAAGATTTGGTGGCTACCGGTGCGATGAATGCAGCTAAGGAAAAAGGCTTAGTTCGCAGTGAAGGAAAAGAGTATGTTGTACAAGAGGGGGATGTGCTGTTGTTCCGATTTAATGTTTAGTCTTTTAAGGAGATAAGCACGTGCACATAGATATCGTTTCGCTGGTAATTGCTTGGTTGGTAACATCTGTGAGCTTTTTTATTATTTCCAAGTTACCCATAGGCGTGGATATTGACAGTTTTGGCAAAGCGATGGTTTCGGCGGCAGTTTTTGGATTGCTGAATGCTTTAGTGCGACCAGTTTTTGTAGTTTTGGGCTTTCCAGCTTTATTGGTAACTGTTGGTTTGTTTATGATTGTTATCAACGCTGCTATCTTTGGCTTGGCGGCTTGGCTAGTCGAAGGATTTAGATTGCGGTGGGGAATTTGGAGTGCTTTGCTTGGTGCTCTAGCCCTCGCTTTCATTAACTCTTTGCTGTATCAGGTTTTGGGTACGCTTCCCAGAGTAAGGTAGAGAAAGTTCATTCAGTTGACAGTTGACAGTTGACAGTTGACAGTTGACAGCAATCTCTACCTCCTGGAAGGAAGAGGATTGGAGTAATGAATCGTCTTCTTTTAATTTCTACGCCAAACCCAGAGGCTTTCAACCAATTATTTCTGGTAACGCGGACAAAAATAAAGGGGCGGGTTTATCTATATTTGTGAATTGTGGCAAAGTATTTGGGAGAAAACCCGCCTCTACTGCACATATTTTGAGTAAAAATTGGTTCTAATGTATTTGCTTGTTGGGATTTGGAGCGCTTTAGAGCGGTTCTCAAAAAAGTGAGGTATGCCCCAATACGGTTGACTTAAGAAGAATCTGACTTGCAAAAAATGCCTGTATTGCCTAGAAAATCGTCAGATGAAATTCCTAAAAAAGCTTTAAGTAAACCGTATTGAGGTATGCCCTATCCCCTATGCCCACGGAGGCCTATGCCCTATCCCCATGAATACCTCATCTTTTTGATAAAGGCTATAGTTATCAGTCTTGGCAATAGTGGAGAAAGCTTTCTGGAACTAGGCGCAATTCTCCCGAACGAAATCGGTGAACAGGCATCCAAAATGCGGTACATTTCAAGTTACCGTCTACAAAATCTAAACTTGCTAATTCATAGAATTTGGAGTCAACAAAATCGCACTGATAGAGTTGTATTAATTCGTGTCCAGCTTGACCATTAAAAATAAAGAAGTTTTCCAAACAAGCTAAATATCTGATATTTGTTAACTCGGCTTTAATTTCTTCTTTAAATTCTCTTTGCAAAGCGTCGAGGCTGTGTTCTCCGAATTCTACGCCTCCACCCAGAGCTCGATACAATGTGTCTTGTTTTACCGGATCTTTGAATTGGGAAACGAAAATGCGATCCTCTTCGAGGGCTTCGCTAACGCCCGATCGAATTAATCCTAAAACAATTACACGAATTTTACCTTGCATAATATATAGCGGTTCTCAGAAAGATGAGGTATGTTGTTGGGCTTGGGCCCTCTTTGTTTAGCGGTTATATAAGCTGTCAGTCATACCTCACCTTTTTGAGAAGTGCTATAGCCATTCAGTCATGAGTCATCAATCATTAGACATCTCATAAAAAGCCAGTTTTGAACAGGCATCCTGCCTGTTCCACAAGAATCATGAGAGATTTCTAGTCATTATCCGTATCATCCGTGTCGTGCTAACGGTTAATTGTCCGGCTCAAAACCCTCTCTCTTCCTCGTATTTTCAACGGGCCAGTCTATATTTTCACCGCCGATAATTAGTTCTTCAATCGTCACAAATTCTTTGCTGAGTTGCTGGAAAACATTAATTAAAACATCGATGCCGATAGCATCGCTAGTCCCCAAATCAAACCAGCAGCGAGCCCAAGAACCTTCATACTCCATTTCTCCCATATTGTGCATCAAAGCCATCATGCTTTGGTCGGCTAGATTAACATCGTAATTCATATCGCTGATGTCTAAGCCTTCATCTTGAACTTGCAAATTTTCCGCATTAAATCCTCCCAGTTTTCCCAAAAAGAACCAAGAATCAAACACTTCTTCTACATACTGTTTTTCGCCGTTTGAAGGCACGTTGCTGAATTTTAGCCAAATCCAGAGGTCAAAGGGATTAAATTCGCGAAACTGTACTTGCATCAAGTTTTACTCTTGTTAATAACAACCGCCAAGATGGTACTGTCAACTGTCAACTGTCAACTGTCAACTGTCAACTGTCAACTGTTTATAGTGGTGGTAAAGCCGTCGGCCCCCAGACTCCATCTGCATCTCTAATTTTATCGCGCATCGGGTCACAATCGCGAGATTTGCTGTCGAGACGGTTGCGAGTTTTGCACTGCTGAAAGAAGATTTCGGCTACTAAGCTGCGCGGTAGTTGATCTGGTTTTGCTAAGGCGGCGTCGAAGTTTTTTCGGGCTTCCTCAAGTATGGTTTTGTTGTTGGATTGAGTCTTGGCTTGAGCAGATAAGACTTGTGCTTTGAGATAAAGGATTTCGGGGTTGGTGGGTGTTTCTGCTAGAGATTTGTTGGCAAATTCTAAAGCGCGATCGTATTTTTTTAAGTCTCGATAGCCTACGGCCATGCCGCGATAGGCTAAGTAGCGGGGCGAGGCTTTTTCTTCCAGTCGTTTAATGGCGTCGCTGGGGTTGGAAAAGGGTAGGTTTGAGGCTAACATTAAGTCCATGTAGCCTTTGAGCAGGTTGAGTTCTGGGTCGTTCGGCGCTATTTTTTCTGCTGCATCTAGGTATTGAAATACTACTCGCAGTTTGTTGAGTGCTTGGGGCGCGCCTTTGGCTGTTCCTTCTTTGGCTATGGCATTTGCTCCTTCTAGAAAGTGACCTGCTGCTGTGTAAATGTTGCCGCGCAAGGGGTTAGTTTTGGTCAATTTTTCGCCGACTTCGCGGGTTTTTTGCGCGTAGGTATTCATCGAGTTTAAGTCTTGCTCGATGTAGGATAATGAGGCTGCCATTGCATAGGCTAGGGGTTCGTTTGGTTCTGCTGATAGTGCTTGTTGAACTTGGGCTTTTGCTTGTTTGTAGTTTCCTTGCTGAAACATTGTTTTGAAGGCGGTTTCGGTGTTGGGCCCGATCGCCTGCTGGTTGCTCGTGCGGAAGGGATCGCCTGCTACTGCGGAGTTTATGCAGATGCCCAGGGCGATCGCACTTCCACAGGCGATCGCCCGTACTGTCTGTTTGTAACTTAACATTTGCTTGCCCAGCGATGCTAAAGGGTTTTTCGTCATAGTCAATTCTCTCAATGAAATATACTGTAAACTAGAAACAAGAGAGTTACGTTCTCAGACTATCGGGCCGCTAGCAAAAAAGAGTTAAATTTGCTTGATTTTTTGTGGCTCTTGCGGTATATTTTAATAATGGAAGTGTGAATTCTAATATATATGAGCGCACAGATTTCCATTGTCAAAATATACCATAAAAAATGTCAATAATCAAACGCCAAGGCTGAAAAAAACCGAAAATTTTGTAAAGATTTATGTAAAATAAATTTGGGCGATCGGCACCAGCCAAAAACAACCTTAACTATTAATAGCACAACCAGGATCTGAGGTATACACGATTCCCAATTCCCAATTCCCAATTCCCCATTCCCAATTCCCAATTCCCAATTACGTTAATGCTTTATCTAAAAAACTTAGTCTATCATCCTACAGCCTGTCCCAATGCTATTCTAAAAAATATCAACTTAGAACTGCCATCGCAACAAATGGGGCTGATTGTCGGCCGTAGCGGTTCCGGCAAAAGTACGCTCTTAGAAATATTAGCAGGTTTAGCAGAAAAAACTAGCGGCGACATCCGCTGGCGCGAACAAGAATTAACACCGGAACACTTGCAACAGTTAGGAGGTTTAGTGTTCCAGTTTCCTGAAAGACATTTTTGTGGGGGGACAATTTTAGAAGAATTGCGACTGGGACATCCCGAATTGGGACAAGAACAAATTCACTCAGCGATGAAAGAAGTTGGGTTGGCACATTTGCCGCTGCGCGCTTCTCCCCACGCTTTAAGTGGCGGACAACAGCGCCGGGTGGCCCTGGCGGTGCAGCTAATTCGCCAGCCGCATTTGCTACTTTTGGACGAACCGACGGCGGGTTTGGATTGGTCGATGCGCCGACAGTTGGTAAGCTTGTTGGGTAAGTTGAAAAATCACTGGACTTTGTTGATTGTTACTCACGATGCTAGCGATTTGTTGAGCGTTGCTGATAAGTTTTGGACGTTAGATCACGGGGATTTGCAGGAGGTCGATCGCGCGAAGTTAGAGGCTAAGGAAGCAAGTTGTGTGAGTCAGTAGGCAGTTGACAGTTGACAGTTGACAGTTGTGCGAGGTTAAGAAGTCGCAAACTTTGTCATTAGTTCTTTCGATGGTTATTAGAAGATGAACCAGACAGAAATTATGATGTTACCCCAAATGAATGAATTGTGGCAAAAAACGCTGAATTGGGAGCCGGATGAGTCGCAGCAGCAACAATTTCAGCGGCTTTATGAGTTAATTGTTGAAGGCAATCGTTCCTTGAATTTAACTCGAATTATTGAGCCGATCGAGTTTTGGGAAAAACATTTGTGGGATTCTCTGCGGGGAATTGCGAGACTGCTGCCGGTTAATCACAATTCGCCGGAAAATAACGATTTTCCCGTTGAGTCCCCGCTCAAAGCGATCGATATCGGGACTGGTGCGGGTTTTCCTGGTTTGCCGATCGCGATCGCCCTTCCACATTTATCAGTCACTCTCCTGGATTCTACTCGCAAGAAAATTACTTTCTTGGACACGGTTTTGCCGTCTTTAGGGATCAAAAATGCTACGACTTTGCTGGGCAGATCCGATGAAATTGCCCGACAACCGCAGCACAGACAAGCTTACGATATCGCATTTCTGAGGGCAGTTGGAGCAGCTTCTCTGTGCGCTAAATACGCGCTACCTTTCCTGAAAAACGGCGGTTTGGCGGTACTTTACCGGGGAAATTGGACGGTAGAGGAAGAGGAAGAGTTGCAAAGTGCGATCGAGCGTTTGGGCGGTACGCTTGAGTCAGTCGAATCATTCACCACGCCTGCGAGTCAGGGCGCGCGCCACTGCCTTTATTTGCGGAAAACTGTACAGAAGCTCGATCGCCCGATTCGCTAGCGGAAGCCATTTTAGATACAATAGCGGTTGAAACAACCGCCACTGTATCTTTGTTAAACTAACCGATCGCCTTTTCGTAGCGTTTGTTAATTTCCGCCCAATTAACCACGTTCCACCACGCTTTTAAGTAGTCTGCACGCAGGTTTTGGTATTTGAGATAATAAGCGTGTTCCCAAACATCATTGCCCATAATGGGATAGTTGCCATCACTGAAAGGACTGTCTTGATTGCCAGTAGTTGTAATCTCAAGTTTACCAGCTTTATTGCGAACTAGCCACACCCAACCGCTGCCAAAACGCTTAGTACCAGCCTCGTTGAATTTGGCTTTAAAATCCTCAACACTGCCGAAATTTTGCTTAATTGCTGTGGCAATTGCTCCTGTGGGTTCGCCGCCGCCTTTGGGACTCATGATTTCCCAAAACATACTGTGATTGAGGTGTCCGCCGCCATTATTGCGTACAGTTGTGCGAATATCTTCCGGCACTTTGCTCAAGTCTTTGAGCATATTTTCAACACTCACGTTTTTAAGATTCGGGTATTTATTGACAGCATCGTTGAGGTTTTTAACGTAAGCTGCGTGGTGTTTGTCGTGGTGAAATTGCATTGTCCGCGCATCGATGTGCGGTTCTAAAGCGTTGTATTCGTAAGGCAGAGGCGGTAGTGTAAAAAGCCCGGGAGTTTGGGCTATTTTTGGGCTTTCTGGGGATGGACTTGCTTGCGCTACACTATTGCCTGACGCTTGGCAAGCACCTGCGGTAATAGCTCCGACGGTGGCTGTTAGCAAATACAAGAAATCTCGGCGTTGGAGTGTCATAAAAGATCCCTAAGTGAATTATTAACTGTTTTATCTCAGATTAAAGCAAAAGGGGAGGAAGTTGGGAAAAAAATTATAAAATCGTAAATATACCTAATTAAACTTAAAATACAACTCGCGCTCAAGCTTGCTGTGTATATCTTCTTCTTTCCTAATGACTAAGGGTGCATCTGGCGCAAGGAAGAGGGCGAAGCATGACCGCATATAAGTTATTAGTTATCATCTCATATTGACTGCGGTCATGCTTCGCCCCTACGGATATATTTGCCTTGCGCCAGATGCACCCAATGACTAATCACTACCCTTCGGCTTCGCGAGCTGACTAATGACTAATGACTAATGACTACTGACTTATCGCCCGAATGGATGAGAAGGATGGGTGATGTTGGTAAGAACAACTCAAGTATAGGCTAATGAGGTACGCGTGCATAAGTCTCACGTGTTCCGGCTCACAAACCCGGTTTCTGTCTCGAAACCGGGTTTTTTATATTATTCTTGGGATAAGCGTTGCACGGCTTCGCCTCCAAAAAGTCGATCGGCTGCTTGCAATATACTAGGAATTTTCGCAGCGTGGGGGCTGTGGGCGAGACAGCGGCGCAAGTCTAATTCGTCGAGGCGATCGGCTTTTTTGCCCGGAAACCAGTGGCTGGCGTTACCCAAAAGGTTGTAGCGCATCTTGCAATAGTCGATCGCATCGTAAGCATTCGCCAAATTCCACAGCCACAAAATCACTCGAATGTTAACCTCTCCGGGAGTATTTTCGATAGTTGGCAAACCGAAGTCCCAAGTCTTAAACCAATCTTCTCCTAATTTATCAATTGCTGCATTTTCCAGCCTTGCTAATATCGGCGGCAAAATTTCATCAGCTTTATCTAACAATTCTACAGCTTTTAGATGCTCGTTAAAATCTTCAGGTTTGGCTGCACCCAAACTCAAAGTGTGTACTTGCGGGTGTGACAAACAAAACAAATCATTAAACACCATCGGACTCAGTGGATAGCACAAATCTACCAACTTTTGCGGCGGGTTGTAAAGTTGACCGCCTTTGTCGGAAGGACTGATAATAAAAACGCCCATGTCGTGACGTTTGGCTGCTTCAATTGCGGGCCAATTATTTTGATTGATGTAGTACCAGTGCAAGTTAAGATAATCGAATTGATTGGTTTCAATAGTTTTGACAATCACATCCGTAGGGCCGTGAGTTGAAAAACCAATAAACCGAACTTTGCCTTCTGCTTGCAATTTTTTTGCCACATCCAAGCAGCCGCCCGGGCGCATAGAATCCTCTAGAAATTCCCAGGTATTAATGCCGTGTATGGAAAATAAATCGACGTATTCTAGCTGTAAATAAGCTAAGGATTTATCAAATTCTTCGCGAAATTCCTCGGAGTTGGCTTGAGGACAAACTTTTGTTTGTACTATCAATTTTTCGCGAGGGAACTGCGGCAAAATCCACCCCAACTGCATCTCAGAAGTGCCGTAACCGCGAGCAGTTTCTATGTGATTGATACCGCATTCGATTGAGTAGCGAATTGTCGATTCTAGATTTTGTTGATTGTCTGGTGGAATTTCATTTGCTGGCACATCTTGCCATTTGTGGTGATATCTCATGCCGCCGCAGGAAAAGACGGGCATGGATAATTCTGTGCGGCCGAATCTGCGATATTGCACGATCAAAATAGAGATACGAATTTATACTATTATAGCAATTTTGAAGTGAGTGAGGTGGGAATTGGGAATTGGGAATTGGGAATTGGGAATTGGGAATTGGGAATTGGGAATTGGGAATTGGGAATTGGGAATTGGGAATTGGGAATTGGGAATGAATTGGGAATTGGTAATATCATGTCCTCTTGATTGCCATAACAAAAACGGTTTGTAGTACGGACTTAAGTCAAATGGCACTGAAAAAGACTGAATCACGTTCGCAGTTTAGCTTTCAAGACAGAGCGAGGTTCCTGCATTCGAGGATACGGTTTCGGTCTCAGTTTCAAAACTCTAGGCTCAGAACGGTCGGGTCGAATAGTGAGTAAATTAGTTGCCACCTGTTCCAAAAGAAATTGACGCCATTGCCGCTGTTGGCGTTTTCCCGTAGTTGCCAACAGCGTCAATAACAGATTAAACTGCTGCCTAGTTGACTGGAATGAGAGTTGAAAAACTGTATTTTTTGACTCAGATGCAGCCTGCCACATAATGGTACGCAATAAGGTGTAAGCTAATAGATGTGTCCAGATTTCTTTTCTCACCATCACTGGAGTTTTAGCTGTTAACATCTCCATTTTTAACGTGGTTTTGAGATAGCGTAAATTGACTTCTGCTGCCGACCAACGTAATCCATATAAAGCAGTCAACTTTTCAACAGTATACCGTTGGGCATCCACCAATGTTGTCACTACAATTATCCGCTCATCTCTAAAACCACGGCGCTTAATTCGCAAGCATACTTCTCGGACGATGAAACTTGACGGCAATGCCTCGAATTCCTCAATAGTCATGTGGTTGGGACGCTGTTGGGGCTTATTCCAGACGACTTTGTGGTCGCCTATTCCCAACTTTTTACCCCGTCTAAAGTCCGTTTTACGGAGATGATTTTTACGAAAAACAGCGTCGGCTCCTTGCTGTTTTACCAAAACTAAATCGACATAATTACCATAAGCTTGATCTGCTAATACCACATCATCGGGGACTAAATTTCCATAAATCAAACGGCTCATCACAATCTCACTGGTTGCCAAGGATGCTATACCAGCAGATACCACAGCGCCAGTCAGCAATGAAAAAAGTACCACTATTTTAGCGATGGGAAATCCACATCCTGGTTTTTGATTGCTGTGTTGTGGATACTCGGCTTGATTTTCAGGAGTATCACTCATCAATACTGTTGTCCCATCTAATACCCGCACTCGTCGTCCACACCATTGTTGTTCTATGGGAACTTGCGCTTCTAGAGCTTCTGCGACTATGGGTACTAACTGTTGAACGAGTTTTTCTGGCAGTCGTTTACGAGCTTTACTATATGCCCCGGTGTCAGAAGAAGGAGGCTTGACTCCGGCCGCACTTAGCCATGTACTCATCCGCTTCACGGCTTGACTCAAGCTTTTATCGGGATCGAGTACCTGGGATACCATCGCCCACAAGGTGACTATCGGTGTGTAGATGCTTTGGTAGTAGGTGATTTTCTCTTTCGCTAGAAGCGAATAGACTAACTTTTCTGGCAGCAGTTTTTCCCAAGGTGACGCAACGCTTTGCAAAAATTGTTCTTTGAGAATGGACGCACGATTTGGCATAATGGAGAGAGATATTTTGGTTTGTAAGGCAATTATCTATGTATATCTTGCCTTACAGATTTTTTTTTGGTCACTTTTTCAGTGCCATTTGACTTAAGTCCGCACTACGAACGAATTTTAATGCGGTTAATCGATCGGACATGATATAAAAAGCTTGAGTAGCTAATTAACCGTAGGGTGCTTCAGGCTGAATATTCTTGAGTAGACTGCTAAACTTTTCCTTCCTGATTCACCCTACTATAACTATTTAGAAATTTCCCGCACTACAGGTTTGCCGTCCTTAATTTCGCCTACTAAAACCAAATCTGTACAGTTGACAAACAAGCCATTTTCTAACACGCCTGGAATGTTATTCAAAGTTTTTTCTAATTCCGCAGGATTGTCAAGGTTATCAAATTGAACGTCGATTACCATATTACCTTGGTCGGTAATTACCGGGCCTGCTTTTCTGATTCCCATGCGGAGTTCTGGTTTACCGCCCAATTTTTCAATGGCGCGAGTAACGGGGGTAATTGCCATCGGTATAACTTCGATGGGGACGCGAAAAGTCGAACCCAATTTATCTACCATTTTGGAACTGTCAACTACTACAATAAACTGAGCAGCGAGACAATCGACTACTTTTTCGCGGGTGTGGGCGGCGCCACCACCTTTAATTAAGTTGAGGTGCGGATCTACTTCGTCAGCGCCGTCAATGGCTACGTCAATTCTGTCAATTTCGTCGAGGGTTGTCAGCGGTACTCCGTACTGTTTGGCTAATACTTCTGATTGAAAGGATGTGGGAACTCCTTTGATATCTTTGAGTTCGCCTGATTTTATGCGATCGCCCAATGCTTGAATAGTATAAGCTGTAGTTGACCCCGTGCCGAGTCCGACAATCATACCAGATTTTACGCGATCGGCAGCAGCAAAGCCAACTTGCTGTTTCATCAATTTTACGGGGTCTTGTTCTGTGGTCATGTTCGGTAATCCTCAATAGCTTTAAGATTATACCATTTATTATGGATTTTTTTAACCGCAGAGAGCGCAGAGAACGCAGAGAGTAAGAAGCAGAAGAGACGGCACTCGCAAATTGTTTCAAGTGGGAAATTCTCTCTTTCTTCTCTGCGCCCTCTGCGCCCTCTGTGGTTAAAAAAATCTAGTTCACAAATCGGCGGATAATTGCCATAATGAAAATCGGATTTCTCGATACCTACACTTGGGATTACAACATTGAAACTCCTTACCGCGAACCTTTGGGCGGCACTCAGTCGGCTATTTGTTATTTAGCTGAGGCGTTGGCAGCCCTGGGAAATGAGGTATTTCTACTCAACAATACTTCGGAACCGGGGATGTGGCGCGGGGTTGATTGCAGGCTGCGGGTGGCGGACAGTGCTAATTTGGAATTATTGCGATCGCTAGATTTTTTGGTTGTAGTCAATATAGTTGGTAAGGCACTGGAAATTAAGCCTTTTTTGGGCGCGCACACTAAATTGATTTTGTGGATTCATAACGAACCTGGCTTTGTTTTTCTTAAGGATTTCAAGAATGAGCTAGAAATTAATGCTTGTGATGCTTTGGTTTTTGTCAGCGAGTGGCAGCGCCAGCAATTTCACACTCGTTTTGGGATTGACTCCAAGCGCAGTTATGTTTTCAGAAATGCGATTGCACCTTGTTTTGCTAACATTTTTGCCGATAATATTTCGATCCAATCTCAAAAATCTCGACCGCCCATTCTAGCTTACACTAGCACTCCATTTCGCGGACTGGATATTTTATTAAATGTTTTTCCCGAAATTCGTCAAGCTGTCCCCGGAACCAGATTAAAAGTATTTTCTAGCATGAAAGTACACCAAATAGACGACAATGATAATCAGCTTTGTTTCGATCAACTTTACGAAGAGTGTCAGGAAATAGAAGGTGTCGAGTATGTCGGTTCTGTACCGCAACCCGAACTTGTCCGGCAACTGCGTTCAGTCGCGGTTTTAGCTTACCCGAATAGCTATTTAGAAACGTCATCGATTGCGGTGATGGAGGCGATGGCTAGCGGTTGCCGCATTGTGACGAGTGAATTGGCAGCTTTGCCGGAAACAACGGCTGGATTTGCGCGTCTAGTTTCTATGTCAGGGGTGGAAAATTTGGCATCTGTAACTGATTGGAAGCGTGCAGGGACACCGGATTGGGAGGGATATACAAGGCGGTTTTTAGATGCGACAGTCGAAGTTTTAAAAGAGTTTACGGGGGCGGGGGGTGCAATTGCTGAAACTCATCTGAGACAGCAGGTAGAATATATCAATCGAGGGTGTACTTGGTCTGTGCGAACCCGAGAGTGGGTAGAATGGTTGAATAGTATTAGTGTAAAACCTGTAAGAGTGGCAGAGCAAATGATCCAAGAGTTTTTGGTGGATTTAGAATCAGCTCAAACATATTTTGTCAAGGGAAATCGCCTGAAAGATAGAGGAGATCTCGGTGGCGCCATCGAGAGTTATCAGAAAGCTTTAGAGTGCAATCCCAAAGATGCGGAAGTTCATAAAAAGTTGGCGGAAGTTTATGTTTTGCAAGGAGAATTCGATCGCGCGATCGCCCAATGCAACCTCGCCATCAAATTTCAACCGAATTTTGCTCCCGCGTACCTGACAGCGGGCAATGCCCTGCACGGCCAAAACCAGCTAGAAATGGCAATTCAAGCTTATTTGCAAGCTTTAAAACTTCAGCCGGATTTAGCAGAAGCCAGCGCGAATCTTGGCAGTATGTATTACAAGTTAGGGCAATTGGGACAGGCGGCAAAGGCTTACCAACAAGCTCTTGCTATTAATCCCGGTTTGTGCTCGGTGAATTTGATGCTAGCCAGCGTTTTGCAGCAGCAAGGAAAGTTAGATGCGGCTATTGCTTGCTGTCAAAAAGTGCTGCAACTGCAACCGGAAAATGCCAGCGCTGCGGAAATTTTATCCAGTTTAACCGCACAAAAACAGCAAGAAACTACCGATAGCAAATTTCTCGCATTAGAAACAGAATCTGACGAGCAACAACCAGTATCTGTCAACAAAGATGAAGGCTATGGATTGCAGCCTTCGAGTATCAATTTGCCACCAGCACCTAATCCTGAAAATTTAAATACTCCGTTTACCAACCCTGCTGAAGTTTCCGAACAAGTTACCTCGCTGAATGTTCCAGATATCACACAAGTTGCTAATTTTCAAGAAGTAGAACAGTACAAAAAACTGGCAGAAAACTTTTTAGTTAAAGGGAAAATTCAAGAGGCGATCGCAGCGTGCCACCAAGCTATCAAAATTAGACCTGATTATACCCATGCTTATGTAACTTTAGGCAATGCTTTGCAAGCGGTTGGTAAAATGGAAGCTGCGATTCGATCGTATTCTCAAGCCTTAGAATTGCAGCCAAATTTTGCGGAAGTGCGCGCCAACATCGGCAGTATGTATTTCAAAATGGGTCGTTTGGAAGAGGCGATCGCCCATTACCAACAAGCGATCGCCCTGAGTCCAGATTTAGCGGGCGCTCACTGGAATTTAGGCAAAGTATATCACAAACATGGCAACATCGACGCTGCGATCGCCTGTTTTCAGAGAACATCCGAACTCAACCCGCAGCTTGTCGGCGCCGACTTCCACTTCAACTTAGGAAACCGACTGTTTAGTCAAGGCAAGCGCGACGAAGCCATCGAAAGCTACCAAAAGGCGATCGCCATTAAACCGGATTGGGCAGAGGCCTATGGTAACATCGCCAGCGCGCGATCGCAGCAAGGAAATCTCGATGCTGCCATCGTCGCATACCAGCAAGCTGTAGCTTTAAAACCCGAATTAGAAGTGCTGCACTTCAATTTAGCCAATTCTTTCATGCAGCAATACAACTACGAAGCAGCGATTGCTAATTATCAAAATACTCTGAAAATTAAGCCCGATTGGCCGGAAGTTCACGCGAACATCGGCAGTTGTTTGTCCATGCAGGGCCTGCTGGAAGAAGCTTTAGCCAGCTATCAGCAAGCTTTGGCCTTAAAACCGGATTGGGCAGAGGTTTACTGCCGGATGGGACACATTCAGAAGCAAGATAAGCCGTTGGAGGCGATCGCATATTTTGAAAAGGCGATCGAATGCAACCCCAAATACAGCGAAGCCCACCAACAACTGTGCGACTTGCTAAGCCACTCCACCAACCTAGCCAGAGCCCGCAGCGTCGCCGACAAATACTGCGAATTCTGCGGTGAAAATGCCCCAGTCATGTCAGCCACAGCCTACGTCTTTTCCTACCTCCAATCAGGAGTCAGCAAACAGGCAATTCAGAAACTCGAAGAAATCGAACAACTCTGCTACGAAAAAGTCGAAACCTTTAGCGTCATCGAACTCAAACTGCTTTACGAAATCTTCCTGTTTGCAGTTTCCCACCTCCGAGACAACCGCGAAAAAAATGCCAGTTTCTACCGACTAATTGCCAAAGAATACTACCAAAAAGCCGTCCCGCAGCGACAGCAAGCCAACAGAATCAAATCCGCAAATTATTTAACCAAACAACAGCCATTAAAAATCGGCTTCCTTTCCAAACACTTCCGCCGCCACTCCGTAGGCTGGTGCAGCGAAGCCTTAATCCGCGAATTAAGTCGCATCACTCCCCACGTTCATCTTTACGTAACAGGTAAACTCAACCGAGACGAAGTTACACAGCGGTTTGAAGAAATGGCCGGCAAGTTTTACTGGCCGAAAAAATATCCCAACGGTTTTGCTGACGGTGGCGAAATCTTCGCCGAAGTAGTCCAAGACGATTTGGATGTTTTAATAGACTTAGACTCCATGACAGTACCGACAAATGTCGAAGTTTTGTACCAATATCCGGCGGGGATTTGCGTTTCTTGGCTGGGGTTCGACGCGCCATACATTTCGGAGAATCACTACTTTCTGTGCGACGAACACACTCATCCCCCAGGTGTTGACAAAAATTACTTAGAACAGTTAGTGAGATTGCCTAATTGTTCGGTAGCAATTGGCGAACTGCAAAGCATTCCTGTGAATCGAGAGGCGATTAGAAATGCCCTCGGGATTGGCTTGGATCAAATGGCTTATCTCTGTGTCGCTCCGGGCAGAAAAACTAATCCTGAAATGGTGCAAGCTCAAGTTAGAATACTTAAGCAAGTACCAGATAGTATGTTGATTCGCAAAGGTCAAGGCGATCCGGATATAATTCATAGCACATACCGCGAAGAATGCGATATTCAGGGAGTAGATTTTGAACGGATTAAGTTTATCGGCCAAACCCGAAGTGAAGAAGAACATCGCGCTATTTATTATGTAGCCGACGTGTTGTTAGATTCCTATCCTTACAACGGCGGGACTCACAATTTAGAGGCTTTGTGGGCGAATTTGCCAGTAGTAACGAGATCCGGCGACCAATATCTTTCACGAATGGGTTATGCTTTTCTCAAAAGTGCAAATCTCGATGTGGGTGCAGCTTGGAGTTGGGAAGAATACACGCAGTGGGGAGTTAAGTTTGGGCGCGATGCTGGTTTGAGAAATGCGGTGAAAGAGCATTTAATTAAGTCTAAGCAGTCTGAAAATCTTGCGCCTTTGTGGAATCCCAAACAGTTAGCCCAAGATATGTATGAAGTGTTTCAGAAACTATTAGCTAAATAGGTTAGTCAGTTGACAGTTGACAGTTGACAGTTGTCATTAGTTGTGAACTCTTTCTCCCTTCTCTTCCTCTGTGTCCTCTGCGCCCTCTGCGGTTCAAAAAAAAAGAGATATCAGGTAGAGAAAAGCGATTTCAAGATATTTGTACGCAACCTTCAGTAAATTTTTGTAACAAAATCCGTGAAAATGCGTAAAAATTCCGCGCCGAGTCCGATATATAAATGCTGATTCATAGTACCGCGATCGCCCTAACCTTATGCCGGTTGGCGCGATCGTTTTTTTGTAATTCCTCAACTGCCAACTGCCAACTGCCAACTGCCAACTGCCAACTGCCAACTGTCAACTACCAACTGCCAACTGCCAACTGTCAACTGACAACTGTCAACGGCCAACTCGATCGCGCCCGCCAGACTTAGCCCGATACAGCGCCTTATCAGCAGCTTCAATCAGCATCTTCGGTGAATTTTGACCTTCAGCAATCGTCGCCACCCCCATGCTGAGAGTCACACAATCGGTGACAACAGACTTGAGGTGGGGAATTGCCAAAGCTTTGACGCGCCTGCGGATTCCCTCAGCAAAAGCCTGTGCAGCGGCGATATCCGTATTTGGCAAAATTACCCCAAATTCCTCGCCACCGTACCTAGCAGCCAAATAAAGGCGTTCTGCGGGTGCGTGGGCGCAAGCATCCCCGATCGCCCGCGCGACTTGTTGCAAACAAGCATCCCCAGCTTGGTGGCCGTAATTGTCGTTATAAAGTTTAAAACAGTCAATATCGCACATGATCAAAGATAGCGGTTCCGCAGTGCTCGACTGCTCCCATTCCCGATTAATCACCTCGTCAAACCGGCGGCGGTTAGCTAACTGAGTCAGACTGTCCAAATTCGCCAACCCGTCCAACCGCTGGTTAGCAGCAGCTAACTGCTGGTAAAGTAAAGATTGTTCGATCGCGATCGCCACTTGAGTAGCCAACTCACTCAGCAAATCCATATCAAACGGCTGCCACTCGCGGGGCGCCGAACAGTGGTGGGCAATCAACAAACCCCACAACTTCGGCACTTGACAAGAAGGATTGCCGTCACGGTGTTCGATTCCCTGCTGCACGATGGGCACCACCAAATTCGCCTTCACCTGACACTCGGCCAAAAAATTGACGTGGCACTCGGCAAAATTAGAAGCCTGAATGTTTTCTACAGCGCGAATTCTGCCCTTTAAATACTGTCCCACATAAGTATTAGCAAAACAGCAATCCTCGATCGCCATCCCCATCAGCGGCATCCATCCTGCGCCCACCGACTCCACCACCACATCCCCGTTCCAATCTGGCCGGAAGCGGAAAATAATCACCCGATCCGTGGCCAAAAACTCCCGCACTTCCGCTACTGTAGTCTTAAGAATATCTTTGAGATCCAGAGAAGAACGGATGCGAGATTGAATTTCGGCGATCAGGCGTTCCCGCTCAACTTGCTGGCGCAGAGCCACTTGCACCTGCTTGCTTTCAGTAATATCTCGACCTTCCGGTAGCAGCAAGACAATTTTACCAGTTTCGTCTGCCACCGGTTTGAGAGAAAAATCGATAGTTGCCGTGCGGTTTACCCCTTGAACCTCCACTTCATAGCGGACAAATTCACCTTTTGCCGATCGAGAAATCGCCTCTTGCAACTGTTGGCGAACTTCCGGAGAAACCCCCCACCAAGGCCCCTGCCAAAACGGTCGATTTGCCACATCCCGCAGCTTAATTCCCGCGAAATCTAGAGAAGTTTGGTTAGATTCCAGCAGAATGCCATCCGGTTTTAGCAAGCTAACAAATTGGAAAGAAGAATCAAAAATTGCCCGAAAGCGCCGTTGAGAATCCCCCAACATTGCCGTCACCTTTTCGCGAGAAGTAATATCGCGGAAGCGCCACACCCTGCCAATAATATTTTGTCCGACTCGAATCGGCTGCGTGTATCGCTCAAAAGTCCGGCCGTCTTTAAAATCGAGAATATCGCAGCCTTCGGACTCCGCATCGCTATAAATTTCTCTAACTCTCTGTAAAAAATCCCTCGGATCTTTAACTTGCTTAGTGAGAAACGTCAGCCGCACCGTTCTATCCAGTGAGTTTCTAACTTCTTCGTGGATACCCCACATTTGAACTAACTTTTCATTAAAACTAATCAATTCTCCGGCGTTAGTAACAGCCAGAATGCCATCTGCCGTCGCTTCCATCGTAGCGTGCAACAAAGAGCGCGATCGTTCTAATTCTGCTGCCATTAATTTGCGTTCCGTGAGATTTCGCACTGCTTTAACCTGCACCAAACGACCTTCGCAAACTACAAATTTGCTACGCACGTCAGCAGGAAAAGCAGTCCCGTCCCGCCTGAGAAAAATCGTTTCGCAGACTGTATTGCTGGGTGCAGAAATCATTTGTGGTGCCATTTTGTAAGATTTTGGCGACAGCAGTTCCAGCAAACTCATTCCCACCATTTCCGCAGGTTCGTAACCGAACAGTTCGGCAAAATCCCTGCTGACGCTCAAAATTGTGTCGCGATCGGCCACGGCAACTGCTTCAAAATAAGCTTCGCATTCGAGCAATTGTGCTGCTGTGCTGCTACCGTGTTCCCCGGCATAGCTGTTGTTCATTAGCTGTTGCATTTGCGTATTTGCCGAATACAGAGCGGCCATTGCCTGCCGATACATAGCAGTACGTTTCTCAACTTTTTCAGTAAGGCGAGCGCGATTTTCTCGCAGTTCTCTTTCGACTCTAATTAAATCTGTAATATCTACTGCAAACACGATAACGCCAGCCACTTGACCTGATTCGTCGCGGTAAGGTATTGTATCTGTCCGCACCCAGCATTTGTGACCGGTGGCAGTTGGCAGCAGTTGGACTTTTCCCAGTTTGGGAACGCCAGAATTGATGACTTCTAAATCTTCTAAATAATATTGTTCTGCTTCGTCTGGATAGATTTCATAAAAAGATTTGCCTTCTAGTTGATTTGCGGGCAAACCTCTCGATGCAGCGGCGGCTTGATTAATTCGCAACAAGCGGCTGTCCGTATCTTTGTACCAAATCATCGCCGGCACCGAATCAAAAATAATTTGCTGTTCTTGGTGCTGGCGGCGCATTTCTGCTTCTACTTGTTTTCTTTTAATTATTTCTTGTTCCAGTTTTTTGTTAGCTTTTTTAAGTTCTGCCGTGCGTCTTTCTACTCTTTCTTCTAGTTGGTCGTAGTATTGACTCAGCATATTTTGCTGCTGTTCGCGCCGCATAGCTTCTAATTTTAAGCTTTCGCTAGCCAACAAACTTGACGATACAAATTCTGCTAAGATTGTAGTTAATTCGTGTTCTTCTTCCGTCCACTGGATGCTGGAACCCCGGCGTTCAGCGCTGACTATTCCAGCCATTTGACCAGCCAGCAAAATCGGTACATTCAACAGGGCAGTCGTACCCCGATCTGCAAAATAAAGACTTGCCAGTTCTCGCGTTCTCGGGTCATTTTCGGCTGCCACCGTTGCGATCGCATTTACGGATTTTAAGGCTTGAAAATACGCCGGACAGTCGGCCGCTGTGATGATTATTTGTACGGAATGGAGTTTGGTATTTTGTTCGTAAAAGTCGATACAGTGAAGCTGGGTTTTGTCTTCCCCGTACAGCCAAATACTGGCTCGATCGCAGTTGACAATACTGACAGCGGTTTCCGTGACTTCGCGGATGAATTCTTCTATATTGTTGCGTTCTTTAAGTTGACTTTTGGCTAATTTTGCGATCGCCAAAGTTGAACGGCGCCAATTGTCCTGAGAATTTGGCGGCGGTGCTACCGGCGCAGCGGCTTTAATTTCTTCGCAAACTAACAGTACCACCGGCCGTTGGAAATTGGCAACTGAGTGACTATCGGTATTTTCGTCTATTTTCCATTCTACCGCAGGCAAAGCGCGCGCCGTTGCTTTTACCCACATAATTTTGCCGTCTTTGCGAGTCAAACAGCCTTCCCAACAGGCGACTTTTGGATTTGACGTACCTTTTGTCGGGTGAACCAATCTCGCAAATTCTGACTGCATTTTCCCTTGATCTTGGCAGTAAAATATGTTAAAAATTGAATGACAAATTAATTCCTGCGACCTGTAGGCGAGGCGAGATTCGCCGAATTGATTGAGGGAAAAAACTCTTCCCAAAGCGTCTAGGACGAAGTAAATGCCCGGAAAATTATCGTAGACAGTTCGATACCAATCCTGTTCGACTTGTTGTTTGGTGGACGAAACTTTCGTGGCCGCGAGATCGTCCCCCGTACCTGTCAAGTGAGAATTGTTGGTTTCTGGGTTCCTTGAATGATTTTTTTTAGCAAACACTTTTAGCTTAACTCGACTGTAATTAATTTTACTTTCTGGAATTTAACTTTCTTGTGAAACTAAATTTAACCTGTTATTTGAAAAAGTTACAACTTGTAACAAAATTACAGCTTTTCCAGCGCGCTGGTTTTCGCTTCCGATGCAACCCCTGTGTTTGTATAGAAGGAAGAGTTGACAGTTGACAGTTGGCAGTTGGCAGTTGGCAGTTGGCAGTTGGCAGTTGGCAGTTGGCAGTTGGCAGTTGGCAGTTGGCAGTTGATAGTTGGCAGTTGGCAGTTGGCAGTTGGCAGTTGGCAGTTGGCAGTTGGCAGTTGGCAGTTGATAGTTGATAGTTGATAGTTGACCGAAAGAAGGAAGACGGAAGACGGAAAACGTTCGAGGGAAGACGGAAAACGTTCGAGGGAAGACGTTCGAGGGAAGACCTTTCATTGCAATCAACCACAAGGGTTTCGGCAATTAAGAACATCTTAACCCTCTTAGCGGTTGCAGTAGTTGCTAGACCGTCTGCGTGCGGGAGATATTTCCTGTGGCGTTGCCGTGTCAGCAGTTAAAACAGCAATTACCCCCTGTGTACTTGTAGTATCCCCGACAATGGAAAAAATTGGCAATCAATTGTTTTAACTAATACGAGTGGGAAGTCCCGCACTCTATCCGTTTACAGGATGAGTGACGGGATGAAAACGAGCAGCAAGCAAATTGAGCGATAGCGAATCCATGATAGAATCGAAATAAGCGGGGATGATAAGAGTAGCCGTGGTGGGCGAACTTTCCGTTGTATAAATGCTAGACACCACCTATCAGTTTCTGACTGGTAGCCCCAAGATCCCTTTCTTGCCGTAAAAGAGCTGATGGATGGGTGAAAAAATCAACAATTCTACTCCTTGGGACACAGGGAGTCTGCCGGAAAAGATAAGTAATTATCTTGCTAGTTAGGACCACCTTCGGGTGAGTAAAACCTACGGAGGGAGGATAAGACCAGCTTAGAGATTGCTCGCGTCGAGGCTCTCCCGTTGAAAGAGGAAGCCCGCACTCTATTTGTTTACAATAATGAGTGTCGGGTATGTCACGTATCTATGATAACATTCAAATATCTACTGTTGGGACTGACTTACTTAGGTTTCGGCTGGGGATATTTGCCCTGGCTGCGGATGAACCGGGCGGCGATCGCAATTGTTGGGTCAGATGAGTGCCGTAGCTTTGGGGAGTAGGAGACCTCAAAACTGCTTGGCGGGCGATCGACACCTATCTGTAAACGATATCGCGCGAGGGATTCCCGCGCCCGTTAGCTAAAAGGCGATCGGCAATAGACAAGATTGCACTCATTTGCAAATTATCTTGAAAAATCATCTGCGTTTACCTGTGTTTATCTGCTTGACATCTGCGGTTCCTGTATAATTGAATGATTGATGCAAGAGGTCTAATATCTTAGGTTTTGAGATTATTCCTTCTTCCCTTCCCTCTCTTCCTTCGCGACAAGAGCGCTATCGTGGTTCGTTACAACAGCAAAACTAGCAATTTTCCAAGGTTCTATCTTAAAACTTTCCGATAGAGGCAACTTTTCAGACAAAATTGCAGGTCTTTCCAGCAAATCGACTGACTCTAAAATCTCCAATCCCAAATCGCCATCCAATGCTAACACAGCCTGTTTGCCCTCGGATTCGCAACACCGAAAAATCCAGACATTCGCATCATCTTCCGACTGTTTGAAAGCCATCAACACTAAATTTTCGGCGGACAAATCCAAGAACTTGCCAACGGGTGGCAGAGTCCGATCGCGATTTTCCGGCAACTGCGACAACACCTTTACTAACAGCGGCATATTCAACTCGCAGCCGCGCCGAACAGTGCCAGCATCTTGCCAATTTCCAGCGTGGGGATAGACGGCACAAGTAAATTGGGAAACTCCAACATCTGCTGCTTCATCCGGCCAAGTGGAACTTCTGAGCAAAGTCAGCCGAATTTGATTTGGTTGAATGTCGCAACCGTATTTACAATCGTTGAGCAAACTGACTCCAAAACCGTCATTGCTGATATCAGTCCAACGGAAAATCGGTACTTCCCATTTGGCTTTTTCTGCCGGTGTCTGCGGCTTGGTCGTGCGTGCGATCGCGCCGCCGGGAATTTCGCAAGTTGCAAAATCTGCTGCGACATTTAACCCGAAGGCTGTTTTGACTAAAACGTGAGTTTCTTGCCAATCTACGACTGTCTTGATTTTCAGCAGTGGCGAACCTGTTTCTACTATATAATCTTGGCGAAACTCGGATTTACCAATTTGCATAACTACGCGCAAACTCTGCCGTACTTCTCCCCGGTCTACCCAAGAAATCTGTTTGAGTATCGGGGCGGGTAATGGATGTTTTTGGTAATTCGGATCGATGTTCCAAGCATCCCAATATTGGCCGCTGTCTTGAAATGCTTGCAGTTGATTGCCTCCGACTGCATTCAGGACTTCTCTATTGTTTGCTTTATCCCAAATGCTGGATAAATTACCAGTTTCTGCGTCTACTGTTGCCCGAATAAGCTCATTTTCTAAGACCGTTTCTGGGGCTGAAAAATGCGTTTCTTGACAAGGCGTGTTTTTTTGTGCTATACCGTATGTAAGTTTTGATAAATCTGTCTTTTTTTCGGTTGCTGAGCTTGCAGGGGCATGATTTAGGGTTTGAGCGCCATGGCAAAGCCAAAAAACGCGGTAGCCGATCGCCGGAACACTCTGGGCCGAAAATAACAGTGTAGATTGGGATTGCGATGGGAGTCGATCGCCCTTAACAATCTGCGAAGTCAACCGCCCTCCCGATAAGTCGTAAATTTGCCAAGCTGCGTCGGGGGAATCGGGAAGAGTTACGGCGACAACTTCAGAGCGCGACCAATTGAGAGAATTGAAAACAAAAATCGGTTGAGCGTCCGGCTGCGGAGGAGAAGGTAGAGAAATCTGAGCAGCGATCGCATCTAAGGATTGTAGCAGGATGTGGTGGCAAGAGCGATCGACCTCAGCAAAGGCTAGATTAGCATCAGTGTAGACCTGGGCGATCGCCGAACCGGGCAAAATATCGTGAAACTGGTTAAACAACACCTGTTTCCAAGCCAATTCTAACTCAACTTTCGGATAAACCGCACCAGTGCAGATTGTCGCGATCGAAGACAACAACTCCGCTTGATAGAGCAAATCTTCGCAGCGGCGATTTTGGCGTTTTTGGTCAGCGCGAGTCGTGTAACAACCCCGGTGGAATTCTAAGTAAAGTTCATCTTTCCAAATCGGGAGATTGGGAGAGGGGGAGAGGGGAAGAGAGGGGGAATTTTTTAGTTGAGATTTCTCTTGGTGAATTTCGGTTGGGAAATCAAGGTATTTAGGTTCTGATTCCGAAAATTTACCGGAAAAATCACCTACTAAGCCGGACAAATTCTCGGTTGTTTTCCTAAGTTGCAAATTTTCCTCGTTTTCTACCGAATTCGTTTCACTTTCGGATGAACTTGTCGAATTTTCGAGTAATTTTCCCGATGCGACACCTGATAAAGTTTCGACAACTTCAGGAATTGGCAAACTTGCGGGAGTTTTTAGATTGGAGTTGAGGCTTTCGGGTAAATTTGCGGAATTTTCGACTAATTTTGGAGGTGCGACATCCGATAAAGTTTTCACAACCGTCTCAGCTTGCAAACTTGCGGGAGTTTCCTGACTTGAAGTTCGACTTTCGGGTAAAGTTGCGGAATTTTCGAGTAAATTTGGAGGTGCGACATCCGACAAAGTTTCGACAAATTCAGGAATTGGCAAACTTGCGGGAGTTTTGAGATTGGAGTTGAGGCTTTCGGGTAAATTTGCGGAATTTTCCGATGCGACACCTGATAAAGTTTCGACAACTTCAGGAATTGGCAAACTTGCGGGAGTTTTGAGATTGGAGTTAAGGCTTTCGGGTAAATTTGCGGAATTTTCGACTAATTTTGGAGGTGCGACATCCGATAAAGTTTTCACAACCGTCTCAGCTTGCAAACTTGCGGAAGTTTCCTGACTTGAAGTTCGACTTCCGGGTAAAGTTGCGGAATTTTCGAGTAAATTTGGAGGTGCGACATCCGACAAAGTTTCGACGAATTCAGCAATTGGCAAACTTGTGGGAGTTTCCCGAGTTGAAGTTCGACTTTCGGATGAAGTTGTCGAATTTTCGAGCAAGTTTCCCGATGCGACATCCGACAAAGTTTCGACGACTTCAGCAATTGGTAAACTTGCGGGAGTTTCCTGAGTTGAAGTTCTACTTTCGGATGAAATTGTCGAATTTTCGAGCAAGTTTCCCGATGCGACATCCGACAAAGTTTCGACAACTTCAGAAATTGGTAAATTTTCCCGACTTGGCGACTGCGAAACATCAGATTGAGAATCAACATCTGCAACTTCCGGCAAAAACTGACTCTCAATCAAAGACAAATAATCAACAGCCTTCGCAAACTCCAACCTTGGGAAAAAAGGCGACAACTTCCAGCGTTTCGCCACCTCTAGCATATCGCGAGTCGGGCCGCCGCCGTGGTCGCCAACTCCAGGCAACCAAAGAGAATCTTGCAAACCAGTTTTAATTTGCCAATCAAAAGCATGAGTTGTCATTTTTACAGATTCTACACTTTCGCCGATCGCGCCAGACATCATGCTAAATATTTTAGTACCATCCAACCCTTCCCACCAAAAAGCACCGTGGGGAAATTCCGTCGAATCATTCCAGCGCAACTTCTGCGTCACAAAATAGTCAACTCCACCTTGCCGCAAAATCTGAGGTAATTGCCATCCAAAGCCAAAAGTATCCGGTAGCCAAGCCACCCGCATCAACTCCCCAAACTTTTCTTTGGCATAACGCTGTCCGTAAAACACTTGCCGCACCATTGACTCAGCCGAAATCAAGTTTAAATCCGGTTCAACCCACATCCCACCGACAACTTCCCAACGTCCGACGGCCACCTGTTTTTGAATTGCAGTAAATAAGTCAGGGCGGTGCTCTTCCATCCAAGCATAAAGCGCTGGAGTTGAATGACAGAAAATCAAATCGGGAAACTCGGATTGCAATTTCAATACCGACTCAAAAGTTCGTTCCGCCGCTTCCCAAGTTTCCGGGACAGGCCACAGCCAAGCTAAGTCTAAATGAGCGTGACCAACCAAATAGATTTTACCTATATATATAGATGTATGGCAAGTTTCAAGTGAGTCAGATCTGGATTGGGAATTTGTAATTTGTAATTGGGAATTTGTAATTGGTAATTGATGATTAGCCCGCAAGTGCATGACTTGATTGAGAAAAGCTATATCGCCAGTTTCACCTATATATATAGATGTAATATTCTGATTATCTCCAACCTGAGAAACAACATCTCTTCCTCCTCCCTCTGTGCCCTCTGTGGCCTCTGCGGTTAAATCATCCAACTCCCCAGAAAAAGAGGTAAGGTCAAGATTTTCACCTATATATATAGATGTAGAGTTCCGATTATCTCCAACCTGAGAAAGTTTCTCCCTGATTCCTCCCTCTGTGCCCTCTGTGGCCTCTGCGGTTAAATCATCTAACTCCCCAGAAAAAGAGGTAAGGTCAAGATTTTCATCTATATATATAGATGTAACGTTCCGATTATCTCCAATCCGAGAAACCCTCTTTCTTCCTCCTCCCTCTGTGTCCTCTGCGGCCTCTGCGGTTAAATCATCTAACTCTCCAGAAAAAGCCCGCAGATATCCCAGTAAATTGTGTCGCAACACAGACAAAGATCGATCGAACTTGGCGCGATTCGGCAAAGCAGACCAATCAATCAAACCAACCGCCAAATCAATCTCAGATTGCAGCCTTTCTCCCTTGACGTACATTGGGCGACTTGCTAAAATTTTAATGGATAAATCTTGGGAATGTTTGTTTCCTAAATTTCGAGCGATCGCATTTTGCAAAATCTCTAATTCGTCCGCCACAAAACCCGGATCGAAACAAGTAGAGTCCGCAGCTTCGTACAAACAAATCGATCGCACTAAAGCACCGTTATCGTGTCCAGGACTTACCAACCGTAAAATAACTAAAAATTCATCTCCCGGATTCACCGCCACACTCAACAAAACTCGATCGGCACAATCGAATAAATCACCTTGTCCAACTAACTCACCGTTGACAAAAATAGTCGCATCTTCTGCCCACCAAGTCAAACTCAACAGCAAACGCAAACCCACCACAGGATAGCCGTGCAAATTGTCAGGAATGACAAATTGCTGTCCTAAATAAACAACTTGCTTCCCAGACGGCCAAGCAATATGTCCTTTTTCGTTAAGTTCCGCAACCTGCTTGTTAGAAATACCTACCGAACCGACAGTAGCCGAGTCAGCATCGCAGTACCTCCAACCAGACTGAACGTCCACTTGACTGAGGCGGCGCAACTTCTCTACAACTTCAGAAATATTATTGCTAGCAGGTGGCACAACGGCGCTCATATTTAGTTAAAATAGGACTTGCGTAGGAATCTGGGCTCAGTATCGAACCGCGAAGACGCAAAGGACGCGAAGAAATAAAGGTTTCAGAGGGTTTGAAACTGCGATTAATATCCAGTTTTGATTGTACTGCAAAATTCAGACATTCCGGCGCGAATCTAAAACCTGAATTCAATAATTAAACCTATGTCCGACGGTTACTACGGCCCATACCAAAGCCGACTATTAAATTTTATATCCAAACAGTCCCGCCAAGTTGCCGATAATTGCGATCGCACTTGGCGACAAATTAAACAAACCACTCTCAGCGCTACCCAAATTCTACTTTATCCAGCTTACCTGCTCGTCCAAAGTTCCCGAATGTTGAGCCGACAGTTGCGGGAATCCAGCCAAAAAGTAGATTTACCCGAACTTCAAGAATATACCGATGACGAAAATCCAGATTTTTCGGGAAATTGGTATCCGGGAGAAATTTCCGATGAAAGTTCGATCGACCAAATCTTGCAACTCGCTGAAAATTTGCTAAACTCGTCGCAAACCGCCACAACTTTAGTCAGTTTTCCGCTGTTAATCCAGACAAACCCAGCAACGGAGAAAGCCGATCGCGATTTGCATCCAGCCATCAATTTTATCAAACAAGCTGCCAAGCATCAAACAACTTCCGTCTTAGAACCTCCCCAGGCCAAAACTCAATTAGACAGCCAATCCCAAAAAGTTCAGGGAATCGCGACTTTCATCCCAGCCCGCACTTTAGTCTTAATCGGAGATGACAATCGCATATTAGATATTTTGACGCCCGAACAGCAAGAACTGCTCGAAAGTCGCATAACTTGGGAAGTCGCCAACGAGGGGCCGGAACGGCGGGAAATTGCTCAAAAAGAATTAAAATTTAATCTCGGTTTAGAGTCTGCTGCGAAAAAATCTCGGTTGGCGCCGGTGCGTCGTTTTTGGGAATTGATGGTCTGGCTCCAGTCGAGTCCGGTTGCTGTGAAAAGAAATCAGTTTGGAGAATCAATCCTCGCAGTCAAAGGCGCGATCGACCGCAATCTCATCTTAGTCCAAAAATCCACCACGCCGATCGCTCCGGCCAACACCGCACAGCCGACGATTGCTCGATCAAATTCGATCGACCGCAATATCCCAAAATTAGAACCTAATTTTAACAGCAAGTTCGATCGCACCGACAATCCGATCTCCTTTGTCACATTACTCGATCGCGCCGCCGTCAACCTCGAAGAATTTACCCTCCCCCCAGCAGCCAAAACCACCGCTGACAATCCAGAAGTAAAATTTAACACTTCCGCCACGGAAAACAATTCAGGTCTGTCAGCCCGCGAAATCCTCGAAAAATACGCGAAAAACATCGAAAAAATGATTTGGTCGTCCGTAGACCAACTGCTGGGCAAAGAAACGGCAGCTAGTGATAATACTGATAAATCAGTCGCAATTCAGTATTATTTAAAACAACGCCAGGAACAAGATCGAACGGAAAATAGCCCAGAGGTCGATCGACCTTGGCTGAATTGGCAAGACTTATTCGGAGAACCAGCACCGCAGCACTTAATCGCAGGAAGTGCCGAACCCGAGGCAACTGTTCAAAACCTCATATCACAAAATAGCCCAGAAGTCAAGCAGGAAATTGCAAAAACAGTAGAATTGTCAGAAAGTCGATCGACCGCAGTCTCAATATCGCCTTACCCCGAAGCAATTCACAGGATGCTCGCCCAGCTCAAACAGAGCTTGCTTACAAAAGTCCCACAAAGTCAACCCCAAACAAACTCAAACTTAGCCGTCACTCCAGAAAATAAATCTGGACTCGCAGCAGAATCAACCCCAGAGCGCGCGCCGGAGACCCAAGTGCCAAAAAACACCAACCCGAACACCGCACAAACCAGCAAATCCCCAGCAGCAATCGCCCCCCCCACCAGCAGATATACCCCCGCCCCCAGCATCGCAGCACATCAAAATCAGAGTGCAGGTCTCCCGCCAGCAGACGAATACTTAGAAACAAAAGCAGAATCGATGGGTTACATTAAACACCCACTAGAACAAGTGCTCGAATGGCTCGATTTAATCATGGTGCGCGTCGAAAAAATCATCGAGCAAATCTGGAATTGGGCAAAAACCAACTTGCCAACAATCCTCAAAAGCAAAGATAAAATTGACTAGAAAACGAGCCTCCCGTGTCCCCGGCTGTCTTACGTGGGGATTAGTCGGTCTGCGGTTTTAACCGCCAGTAAATATTGTATTTGGGGACTAAGCATGGTAATGTAATTGAGTGAGTAGGAATAACCGTCTGCGCGTTGAATCATCCTAGTGCGGAGAAATCCCGGCAACTCAGATATCCGGCTAGAACCGGAATACTTAGAAAGGGCAAATAATGGCAGGTTGAAGAGCGTACCTATCTGGCTTGTGATGGACTCTGAAAGCAAAAGAAAAACTCAAAGTAAGCCCAACTGCAACACCTCTGGTATTGGTAGTTGATTTAAAGGGTCTAGGGGGATATTTGCCTATCCCTTCCAAGTTCGGCTTGGAGAATCCCCCGGCTGAAGCCGTGGGGAGTGTCAATAATCTTTAGCTTATTGGAAAAATTTGGCGGAGCTAAGCGGAGGGCTAAAACCCCGTCCTTTGAGGACTGCTTTCTGCTATAGTCTCCAACAAGTCGGGATAGGGCATTGCCACGACTCTAAATGGATGTGGAGGGAGAGTAAGACTACTCAGGTAGCATCACCCTGGGAAGCGTCAAGAATCACCGCACTTTTAGGGCAGTGAATATGTCAAGATAAAAAAGTTGCCGCAACAGCAGCAAATCAGCTCAGTATTATTTCATCTTTGGAGACTCCCTAGCGTGCTAACCCTCAAAATCGTAGTTAATGTAGTTGTTCTATTTTTTGTTTCCCTGTTCATATTTGGGTTTTTGTCCAATGACCCAGCTCGGAACCCCAACCGCAGAGACATGGAATAAACCAGCTACCTCCCTCGCTGACTCGGGGGCACGTCACCGCAGCCCCCGCACCAGCCAGCAAATCCCCAAAAATTAGTCCAACAAAACTTGACCTCGCACCACTAGCGAGGTTATCTTATGCCGAAAGAAACCAGTTAACAGTTGACAGTTGTCACGAAGGAAGAAGGAAGAAGGAAGAAGGAAGACAGTTGACAGTTGACAGTTGTAGGGGCGGTGCCCCCGTGCCCGCCCTAGTTGACAGTTGACAGTTGACAGTTAACCTAGAAGTCCGAGGATTGAAGCAATGAATAGTCTGATTTTAATTCCTCCCTACAAGGAAGGGTTCCGCCTTTAAACCAATTCTTTCTGGTAATCAACCAAGTTTCTGAGGATGAGCCCCTTAGCGACTCGGCACAACCGAAGATTTCCGGTTAACCTTGAAACGCTGCCTGTTAAATGCAAAAATTTGGACGATCGACTCTCCGCTATAAAAAAACCTCTAAAATCTAAAATCTAAAATCTAAAATCTAAAATCGGATGATTCACCTGTTGTAACTATGCCCTATCCGGTACCGCCGCCCGAACCCTCTGCCATCATCTACATCGCGAAGCCCAAAAAAGTCGCCCTCACTGTGGCGACAAATGATGGAGACACCCGCAGCAACTCCGCACAAATACCGGAAGCCAGCCCAGAAATCGTTCAGCCCGAACCAACATCCCCGCAACCAGAACCCTCAGCCGCACTCCTCGGTACCACCGAAGCCACCAGTCAGTCTCCTGAAATCGCCACTCCCCTAACCTCCGTGGAAAGTGGCGGCGCAGCGGCGGGATTTCAGCTTCCGGTTGTTCCAGCAGAAAAATCCGAAACTGCGGAAGCCCAGCAAGATACCTCGTTTACTTCTTACCAATTGGGTTCAGTAGAAAATGCCATTGCCGCTCGGAACCGTCAACGAACAGCAGGGGATCAGAGCAAAAAGGACAATAATGCTGTCCGACAGCCAGAAAACGGGTATCAGGCTAAAGGCGAGCAGTTAAAAGATAACTCCCCCGAACCTGCGGAGATTGTTGTTCCCGAACCGCCAGAAACGCCTCCTGCAAAACAGCAAGAGTTCGAGATTCCAACGACGCCAACGACGCCAACGACGCCCCCAGGGCCCAAGCCAGCCACTCCCCCAGCGCCGAAACCGCAGCCCAAACCTGCCGCGCCCGGAGTCCGTACCGCGCCTTCTCAGCGAACGGTGCCATTTCCGGTGAGTCCGGCTGATACGATCGAAATTAAGGCCGATAGTCAAGAATTTGACGACAAACAGCAAATTGTCACGGCGGTTGGTAGGGTTGTGGTGCGGTTCCGACAAACAGTGATTGATGCCGATCGCGCGATCGTCAACCTAGTCACCCGCCAAGTGATAGCATCCGGTAACGTCGCCTATACTCGCGGCCAACAAGTAGTCCGCGGCCGGCAGATGGAATTCAATCTCGGACTCAACTCCGGCGCAGTCGAACAAGCCAGCGGCGAAATATTCCTCCCCGCAGCGGGTAGCGAGTTAACCCCCACACTACCGACAGATATTAGTGCTGGAACCATTCTAGAACAGCCGCTGAGCGATCGGCTGACCAGCCAACAGCCCCTTCGCGGAGTCAAATCCCCCGGCGCTGCTACTATTACCATCGGCGGTGGTGGCGCTGGTGGCGCTGGTGGCGCTGGTGGCGCTGGCGGACGCTTAACCGCCCCCCAAATTACCGGCGCCGTCAACCGCGTCCGCTTTGAAGCAGATCGCCTCGAATTACTGCCAAATGGCGTCAGAGTAGCAACCAACATTCGGATTACTAACGACCCGTTTTCCCCGCCGGAACTCGAATACAGAGCCCGAAGAGCAACAATTACCAGGATTTCCCCCACGGCTGAGGAATTAGTCACAAATTCCCCCCGCTTGGTATTTGACAACCGCGTCAAAATACCCGTGTATCCCCGCAGGCAAGTTTTTGACAGCCAACAGAAAAACGGCCCCTGTTTGACTTTCGGCTACGACGGGGGCGACAGAGGCGGTTTGTTTGCCGAGTGCGGTTTTGAAATATTGCAAAACGGGCCCGTGCGCCTGACTCTGACACCCCAAATTTACCTCCAGCGAATCGTGGAAAAGAACGGTGGAAATCCCTTTTCCCCCGACAGCTACGGGCTGAGAGCAAAG